>JAEDKB010000030.1 GCA_016296045.1 Oscillospiraceae bacterium | reverse complement strand
TCGACTCTAGTGTATTGAACAGATAATGAGGATTAATCTGCTGCTGAAGAGATTTCAGTTCAGCCTGTTGGCGGGTAATGATTTCATCTTTCAGCCGGAGTTCACCGTTTCGGATTTGATCTAACAGCGTATCAATCTGCTGCATCATCTTTGTAAATGCCGCATCAAGCTGTGCGATTTCATCATGGCTGTTTTCATCCGCAAAATCCTTTGCCATAATATGAATCTGCAGCATATCTATATTATGCATTTTCTGAATAAGCTGTCCCATTCCTGCGGTGATTCTTTTCGTTATGACAGTAAGCGCAAGTGCCAAAAGGCCAATCAAAAAAACGCCTAATACGACAATCAGTATACTGGATTGCAGATACTGATTGCGAAGATCAGTGTCTGAAACCAAAATGTAAATATTGATGATGCCTGTCTGCCGTCTCACAACACGATACCTGATACCGTCAATTTTCACATTACTGCCGTTATCGCCAGAATCCGCGGCATTGCGCAAAATATTATCCAGTGGTTTCCCGGACCAGTTTCTGTCATTTGAGGTCAGAACCGTCCCGCTCTCATCCGTAATCAGGATCAATTTGCTATTTGCGGATTCACTGTCGATATAGGAATAGAATATGCTTTCTTTCAAATGAACAGCTATCACATAAGAAGTCGAATAGTAGCCCGGGTCTTGTATCGGCCTGTAGTAGCTCAGCATCGGGTGAACCGGAGATATATCGGTATGCCGCCATAACGGCATACCACGAGAAAACGGATCTGCGTCAAATTGTTCCCGTATAAGTTCATCAAGGCTGTTTGACAGTTCAAGCGAGAAGCTGTTTTGTTCTCTGTTGTGGTAAACTCGGATTCGTACACCGCTTTTTCGACTGCTTTGCCCCGCCAGTACCGGCTTGATATTTTCAATATAATACTGGAACGCCTCCTGCGATGAGCTAAATGCGGACTCCAGGTAGGTCTTTAACGGTGTGAATTCTGCCAGCGTATCAGCAACCAGTTCCGCTTTTTCCATCTCAATTGAATAGTTGCTGACAAGATGATCCGCCAGCGCTTCCGCTTCAGATATCTCTTTTCGATAGGACTCGTTTTTGATCTCAGCAAGAAAGACCGACTCGAGAATAATTGTTGGAATGATCGTCACGATCACGCATGCATACAGAAGCCGTTCGCGGATGCTTCTGTTTTTCAAAGCAATCAATAGTTTCTGCATACTGTCAATTTCTTTCTGTCAAAAACCGTCCATTATTAAAAAAAGAAGCACCGTCTCAGCCATATAAAGCCGTTTTACGGTTTGTATCTGAAATCTGAGATGGTGCTTCTGCCTGCATGTTATCAGTTATTAAAACTCGTTGAACACTTTTTCAACCTGACCACTTTGAATGGATGCATATGCCGCACAGCAGACAGCAATGGATTTCGCGCCTTCCCGGATATCCGGGTTCGGCGTTTTATCATTTTCCAGGCAGTCTGCAAAATGCTCCAAATAGCGCAGTACGGTTGTGCCATGACCGAAAGACCCCTGCTTTTCAGGCGGGTAAAGCGCTTCAAACGGGCTCTTTATTTCGTATTTATCAAAAACAGCGTCTACTTTACCGCCCAAGAAATCGGAGAATTCGCCGCTTGCGGATCCCTTTGTACCAAAGACCTTCACACCCATCATTGGCATCGGCGGCTCCACAAGTCCGTATGCGCCAAGTACGCGCGCTATCACACCATTTTTGAATTTCAGGTTCAGAAGAAAGTCATTGGGCATAGAATAGTGTGTTCCCTTCGGACTTTCATACAGATCGCCGTTGGTACCCAGACAATGGACGCTCTCCACATCTCCGAAGAACCAACGAAGAACATCGACCGGGTGGCAGGTTCCACCGAACATCAGATCCTGCGGCATTTCAATTCTCCAGGGAGTCATGTCAAATACCGGCCGCATATCATGGACATAGTGCGCCTCGGCAAAAAGAGCTTTACCGAGCTCGCCATCATCATACATTCTTTTCACGGCAGAGAACTGCGGCTCATAACGCATGGTCTGACCAACAAGGAACTTTACGCCCTTCTCGTCAGTCAGACGGACCAGTTCCTTGGCATCCTCTAGCTTTGTCACCAAGGGCTTGGTACAGATCACATGCTTGCCGTTTTCAAGGGCAGCTTTGCAATGCTCATAATGCAGAGCATCCGGCGAAAAAACACCGATGATATCAATATCCGGCGATGTACAAAGCTCCATATAATCGGTTGTAATAATCTCAACATCCGGGTTTTCTTCCTGAATATTCTTCAGTTTTTCCATGTTTGTTGCGCAGATTCCCGTGACCTTCATAGGAATCTCCGTTTTGTTAACCGGCAGCATATTGATGCCCATGCCCATGCCGATTACGCCGATCCTGTATTCTTTCTTCATATTGAACTCCTTTCCAATCGTCAGTTATTTACGGCTCAAAATGATTTCTGTTTTTGATTCGATATCCGGGAGCAAAATTCTTGATAAATACTATATGTATTCTATCAATTTCTATATACTTTGTCACTATCCGAGTACTCGCTCAGCCTTTGACTGCACCGGCAACAATACCCTTGATAAAATACTTCTGCAAGGAAATATAAATAATAACCATCGGCAGGGACGCGAGGATGATACCAGCAAATGCCAGTCCGTATTCATTGACCCGGTCTCCAAAGAAGGAATAAATCGAAACCATCAGCGTCGGGATTCGCACGCTGTTCAGCATACACCTTGCAAGGATGTAGTCGTTCCACATACCAACGCCGCACCGGATTGCGCAGGTTGCCGTGACGGGCGCAAGCAGAGGTAGGAAAACGCTGGAATAAACCTTGAACGTGGAACATCCGTCAATGTATGCTGCATCCTGCAGTTCCTGTGGTAATCCTCTTATAAATCCAGTGTATAGGAATACTGCCATCGGAATATTCCATGCAGCTTCATAGGCAATACATCCCCAGACCGTATTGTAAATATTCAATTTTGTTGCCTGAGTAATGACCGGAATCAAGCAGCTGATAAAGGGAATAACCATCAATGCGACGCAAATAGAATAGAAAATGGTAAACAGTTTCCCTTTTGCCCGAGCAACAGCAAAGCCGGTCAGAGAACCGATAAAAATCACAAGGACAAGTGAGATCAATGTAATCAGCGCAGTATTTGAAAGCGATCTTAGAAACTTCATGTTTGTGACCGCTTTCGGGAAATTCGCCAGCGTAAACATCTCTTTTGTCAAAGAGAATGGATGCTTTACTATGTCTGATCTGTTTTTAAACGCGCCCATCGCTAAATAGATCAGCGGGGTCAGCTGAACAAGAGTTGCCAGCAAGAGGATGAGTTCCTCAACTCCGGTTCGAATAGAATTCTTTTGAGTTTTCATCAATAAATGTCCTCCCGCTTCCTTAAAAAAATAAGCTCTGCAAGTGAGAACACAGCAATGATCAGAATCAGTACAACTGCGAGAGCGGAGCCGTAGCCATACTTGTTGGCAGAGAACGCGTAGAAACTGATTCTACCGGTCAGCAGCATTGTGCTGTAGCCGGGCATGCCCTTTGAAATAAAGTACGGCAACTCATATGCCTTGAATGCACCGATCGTTGTAGTAATCATGTTTATCGTGATGGAAGGCGCCATCATTGGAATCGTGATAGAGCGAAGCTTCTGAGCTTCTGAGGCGCCGTCAATGATAGCGGCTTCATAAATATCTTCCGGTATGCTTTGAAGTCCTGCCATGAAGATGACGATACACATACCGATCTGCACCCATGCTGCCGCAACGATAATGGCAATGTTCGTAACACCTACCGTTTCAAGCCAGTTCACTTTTTCCAGTCCGGCTTTGGTCAGAATGGTATTAATAACGCCATTGCGGTAATTGTACATGATATGCCACAGAATGCCGACAACGGTACCGGATAAGAGGGACGGAATAAACCAAAGTGCGCGCATAAAACTACGTGGAAGTCTGCCTCTGCTTTTCTTGTCGAGGAGCAATGCAATCAGAAATGCTATCAGGATGGTTATAAGCGTCATCCCGATTGCAAAGGAAAAGGTTGCAATGAGCATATCCTTGAATCCGTCCATCTGAGGAAGATTCTTATAGTTTTCCAGGCCGACAAACTTCATGTCCGCGCTGATGCCGTTCCAGTCTGTAAAACTATATCGGATAACATCGATCAGCGGAACGATTACAAAAAATACACAGAGTACGATTGCCGGGATAATGAATATCCTGCATGCCTGTGTGTGAGAGCGCTCAAGCCCGGTAAGGCGTTTTCTCCGCAGGCTCATGAATTGCTTGCTCCTTTCCAGTTTTCTTAGGCAAGCCCTGCACCGCTTCGATTTTTCGGAGCGGTGCAGGTTGCCTGTTTCTTGATCTGTATTGAGATCTTCGATTACTTGTTCAGATAATAATTCTGCTCTGCCGTCCACATAGTGTTTACGGCATCTTCAGCTGTTGCATTTCCGGAGATCCAGTCAAGCAGGACAGTAGATGCAGCAGACTTGTATTCAGCAGTCCAAATATTGAAGCCCATGAGGATAGAGCTTGCAGCATTCATAGGTGCAACAACGGGAACGATAGGTTCGGGGAGCTTAATCTGATCATCGGAAAGAGTGGTCAGAACGGGAACAGAACCGGAGGAATTCTGAATGACGCAGAAGTTTTCCGGCTGATAGAGCCACTCAAAGAAGGTATCAAGCGCAAGCTGCTCGTCTGCAGATCTATTCGGATCGACGGTAATGCCGAAGCCGTCTTCGGGTGCAACAGAAGCCCATACTGCATCGCCTGCGTTGTTGAAAGGAGGCAGAGAAGCCTGAACCTTGTCCATGCCGCCTGCTGCATCTGCGATGGCGCTGCAGACAGAAGCTGCGGTCCAGTTGCCTGCCAAAGCCATGGCTGCCTCGCCGTCTGCCATCATGGTTGCGATGTCATCTTCAACCATGGAAGCAGCACCGGTAATGAAGTACGGCTGGATTTCTGCGAGCTTTGCTTCGATTTCCGGATAAGCGGTCCAGTCGAACTTGCCATCCTTGAAGAGCTCCTCATATTCATTCTGAGAAAGGCCAGCATTCTGTGCAGCGATCAGTTCCGGAGTGAAGTAAAGAAGCGTTGTGTGCTGACCGGAGGTCACGATAGGAGCTGCATCAGTCTTTTCTGCAACATCCTTGCTGCACTGAATCAGTTCATCCCAGTTTGTCGGAATCGTGGTCCAGCCTGCCTGCTCCAGAATATCCATGTTGTAGTACATAGTTGCAAATGCTGCACCCTGTGCCAAGCCGAAAAGAACACCCTTATAGGTCAGCAGATCGCGATAAACTTCGGGGATGTTCTTGCTGACTTCAAATCTGGAAAGGTCATCCATTTTGCCTTCATCGATCAGAGATCTGGTAGTAGTGCCCTGAGATACCTGAAGGACATCCGGCAGGTCATTTGCCGCGATGCGTGCGGTCAGGAATTCGGAGCTGCCGGATGAGAACTCAAGCGTGATCAGCTCAATGTCAACCCAGGGATAAAGAGCCTCAAATCTCTTTTCCAGTTCTTGCCATGCTTCCAAGTTCTCGGTTTTTACGCAGTAGCATTCAAGAACGACATCTTCATGCTTTTCTTCATCTGCTTTGGGGGTTGTGCCTTCAGTTTTACTTTCTGCAGGTTTTTCGTTTGTTGCAGAGGTTGCATTGCCGGTGGACGCTGCACAAGCTACCAGTCCGAGCATGAGAACCAATGCGACAAACAATGCTATGGCTTTTTTCATTTTTGATTCCTCCTAAATTTTTGTGTTTTATTGCGGGTCGTAAACAGAAGGGAGTGTGCGGTTCCCATCTTCATTGGGGAATGGGGACAGATCGTCATTTCTGACACGGTCTCTGCTTTCCTTATCTCTGAAATCCGGAATCTCTTTCCAGACGCTTCCGTCCAGAATACTTCTCCATCCGATGATACCGACGGCCGCAACAGCTGCCGATCTGTATACATCCATATAAGGTGTACGGTTATTCAATATATCATCGACGAAGTTTCGCAGCATCGCCTGGTCGCCGCCCCAATGGCCATGATCGTCTGTCCGTCTGCCGGCGTTTGTAGAAACAAGATCGGTTTCCGTTGCCTTCGGAAGGTAGACGCTTTCTTCGCCCATGACCGGATCGTAACCGGACTCACGCTGCCATGGGTTTGTTACGAGTCTGACATAATCATTCGAGCCTCTGACATTTTCAATTTCTCCTCTGGTACATCCGAGTCTGTACCAATTTTCCATGCAACCGAAATGAGCTGAGCCGAAAATACGGAAGATAGCCTTCTTGTCCGTTTCAACCAACATAACACCGGCGTATGTTTTTCCGCCGCTGAACGCCTGGGAGCCGAGAACCTTCTTCGGCATATGATCTGTCATGTACATGAGCGGTGCAAGTGCATGCGTGTTGTAGTAGGTAATCGGCAGATATGAACGCCAGTGATTTGGAGTCGGCTGATATTTTGCAGCCAAAACCGGATCCATGGGATGTACATATTCGCCTTCCGCATAGGCGATTTCACCGATGATACCTGATTTATAGACTCTTGCAAGTTCTCTGTTTGCACGAATGAACGGATAGTTTTCAGCAAGAGCATAAAATGCGCCGGTCTTTTCTACACATTCCACAAGCTCCACACACTCTTTTAGCGTTGTGGCCGGAGCAGTTTCGCTCAGTACGGCGATTCCCTTGCGCAGGGCTGCCTGAGCAGCAGCTGCATGTTTATTAAAGCTATTGCAAAGAATCACTGCATCAATTCCATACGCGAGCATTTCGTCATAATCAGAAAAAATCTTGCAGTCTGCATCGAGATACTGCTTGCAGGACGCAATCATTTCTTCGTTTCTGTCGCAGATTGCAACAACTTTTGCATTCGGCACTTTCATCAGTTCTCTGCAATAGTCCGCACCTCTGAAAACGCCAAACACACCGATTTTCAGAATTTTATCCATTTTTCTCCTCCATACATTTTCAAGGCAATCTTTATTTCTATGGACAACACTAGCATAACTGTAAAAACTTATAATGTAATTGAATTTTTTGTACATATAATTGTAAATATTGAACATTTACATTATTTAAAGGACGACTCATTAACAAAATTTTGTATCGGCGTATTCTATCTGCAGAAATCCGAAAAGGAATAATTGCTTTCAAATTCTTCTCTAAAGCAATTACAGAACACATTGACTACTATAACAACAGACGAATTCAAGCCAAAACAGAATGGATGCTTCCCTCTAATTTCAGGGAAGCATCCATGATGCAGAACTAATTATTCAAATGTCCAGATTTCTGGATACACATTACTGCCATGACAGAAGCTGTTTCTTTCTATTTTTTAATGTTAGGTATTTCGCACATCATCTTTCCGCAGCGCAAACATCTCCGCTTTTCCCTCTGATCCGGACTGCTTCAATTGAAGGAAGCGCTTCTGCACGCTTCATACAAGTCCCAAAACCATACCCGCCGTGCCGAAAACGAAGTGAATCAGGCTCACGCCCCATATGTTTTCATCCTTAATACATACGTAACCCAGCAGGACCGAGAGAATGCCCGCACCTACCATAAAGTTAAAGCCATAATACAGATGCAGCGACGTAAACAGAAGGGACGAGAGCAGCACAGCCATGTGCTTTTTTTCTTTATGATCAAAAATGTTGATCAGACAAGTCAGCAGAAATCCTCTTGCCAGAAATTCCTGAAAAACGCTCGTAAAAACATAGGTCGGGTCAAACTGGCTCCAGTCCACAAACGTCTCGCTGCGCATTACGGTGAGTTTCAAAATGACCATAACTGCAATTGCGATAAGACAAATACATGCTGCTCTGATCATTGACGGGCCGAGGTTTTTCCTGCTGACACGCATATCCTTAAGCTGCATATGCGTCTTTTTCTTTGTCACGAACATCATCAGCAAAGCGATGATTTCCACGCCGTAAGTCATTGAATTTCCCGAAATAGGTCTGTTCAATTTTTCCCATAAGGCTACAAGCAGGATCCAAATGGAATCGGTGGCAAGGAATATTGACAAGCAGAAGGTAGATTCCTGCTTGCGCTGGTTCAGTTCCTTTTCCACAGCTTCCATTATTTTCAAATTTTTTTAACAGAACTGTCTTCTGACATCATACATTTTTTCCTTTTTGCAATATTTTTGATGGTTTATATAAAAATATCATAAATTACCCGTTTTGTCTAACGAATAAATCGCTATAGAACATCATATTAGCAGCTTGATTCATATACTGCACTTCAATTCTTTGATTCTCCCGGAAAACAGGTGCGGAAATTCCGGTCTTTCAATGGAAAAAAACTTTCCCGGTCGGTATCCGGGCACTCCCGGTTGATGCCTGCGTCTGTGATATATTGGTAATGAAAATGCAGATGAATAGGACAAATAACCGTGAAAGGAGCTTTCTATGGAACCCTGGTTTGAGGTAAAGAAAAAAGATGTGATCGACGTACTGGATAAATGGAAAGACTGTTTTCCCTGGGGAGATCATCCTGATGAGAAATACAGCTGCCTTGTTTTCTGGGAAGACGGCATCATCCGTATGACTGTAGACCAGTTCTATGAAATCGGTGCCGAAACATATGAATGTCTGCGTTTTTATACGACCTTCATCGGAAATAAGATGGAGGACTATATCAACCTCACCGAGGAGGAACTGGCCTCAAAGGCATACAGCGCATGGTGCTCAGGCGCAAGATAAACCTGAACACGGAACAGTTTAGCATTGTTCCTGCCCATACGGACACGGCTGTTCCTCCGGCAGCGCTGACTGTCTATATAAGGACAGTCAGCGTTTCTGATTGAAAAGGCCATTCCGAAAACCGCAGAGGTGTTGACGAGAAAATGATATTACTCACCGGCGGGAACATCTTCCCATTTGCCGGGCCTTCACACATAAAAAAAGATAGATGGGGGGCGTAACTTCAAGAGAAGAAACTCCCCAAAAAATCTGTCCAGTACCATACTGTATGGGATAGACAGATGTATTTGCTGATTGTGGGACAGATTCACTCAGTCAATCCTGTCAATTGAGTCCATATAGTCAATTATCTTCTGATGATTCTTTGCAACAGTTTCAAAGCTGTGCCAGCCGGCAGCAAGTCCCTTCTCCCTTGAGATGACAATCGCCTGACCAAACATTCCACCCTTGCCTATCAGACCCTTGGGTGAAATAGAATGAAATTCATATTCCCGTGCAAGTGCATGATTCACCCAGTTTTCCGACAGATATCGTCTGCCTTCATAAACACCGCCGTTGAGATAGAACTGTCCCAGTTTGACCATGTCACCCGCACTAACATAAAGCCCGGTAGCCCCAATAGGATAGCCCTTTGGGCAGCGGCTCCATGCTATCTCTCTGAATTTCATAGGAGCAGTGAGCCTCTTTCTTAGAAATTCATCAACTGTATCACCGGTGAGTGCTGTTACGACACGGGACAGCACATAGTAGGAAGCATCACAGTACTGGTAATGACTGCCTGGTACATACGCTATGGGATGGCGCATTGCCAGTTCCAAATAATCATCGCCTGGATAGGCATTGACATCCTCGACATCGATATCAAGGAACCCCTTATCAAAACCAACCCTATGGGTCATTATGTGATCCAGCGTCACCAGCCGCCAGGCAGGATCTGCGTTTTGGGGGATTTGTTTTCCAAGGAGATCGTATACAGTGCTGTTTACATCTGCCTTTCACTCATCCTGCAGAATACCGACTGCGGTCATCAAAAAGGCCTTTGATATAGAATAGTTGTTGCTGCAGTTTGAGGAAGGACGGAATCTGTGCTCCATAATACCTTTTTCAGGGGTATAAAGAGCAAAATCAATCATATTGAGTCCACGATGATCAAGGTCGGATACTATATTATCAAAAGTCATGTTGAAACACTCCTGTTTATTCTGCCCATCAATGGATGGTCAGAACCAATGATGCCATACATTAAATAAGGTATTGTTCGTTAGAAAGAACCGGGGCTCGTCAGAAGTATACGGAAAGATACAATTCAGACTGTCCCGGGTGTTATGCCCGCCGCAGTATATTAGTCGGACGATAAGAGCGTAAATCTGTTTTTCTCGAAAACAAGCATACCGGCATCTCGCATTTTGCACAGTTCATTGGACATTGCGCTTCTGTCGACCGCCAGATAATCCGCAAGCTCTTGTCTGTTAAACGGAATAACAAAAGATGGACTTCCTGCTTTCTGAGATTGCTCCGAAAGATATACGGTCAGTTTATCCCTCGTCGTGCGTTTGGACATACAGTCGATTTTCTGAGTCAGCATTCTGTTTTTCGATGACAACGACTGAATCAGATTGATGATAACCTGATTGTGAAATGCGCAGGCATTTGAGCAGACCGTCAGCAGTCTCCCGACATCAAAAGTCAGAACAACGCTGTCTTCTGTCGCTACAACATCGTTCAGCACGGCTTGACTGTTTTGCATGGCATATGCTTCTCCGAAAATATCGCCCACAGATACGCAGCTGATAATACTGCGGTTTCCCCAGTAATCATCCTGCTGGATAAGCAGCGCCCCTTCTGCCAGAATCGAGATCACACGCACAAATTCGCCTGAACGGTACACATAATCCCCTTTTTTATAGCGGTGGCTTTCCAGATTGAGACAGCTCATCATGGATTCTATTTCAGATTCTCCTATGCCGGAAAAAAACTGTGTATGTTTTATGACAGATATATAGTGATTCAAAAAAGCCTCGATTCCGTTGTAAATACAACCGCATTGTTTTTTATATTGTAATATAATATATATCATACGTCAATGACTACACAAAATAGAGGTGAGAAGAGATGGTCAGAAAAATGATTCGGATTGACGCAGAAAAATGCAACGGATGCGGCGCCTGCGCCCATGCCTGTCACGAGGGGGCAATTGCAATCGTAAACGGGAAAGCAAAGCTGATTCGTGATGACTATTGCGACGGTATGGGCGACTGTCTTCCTGAATGTACGGCCGGCGCTATCACATTTGAAGAACGGGAGGCTGCCGCATATGATGAAAATGCAGCAGCCGAGAACAAAAAGAAAATGCAGGCAGGCGGGCACTTTCATCACCACCATGGTGGCTGTCCCGGCTCCCGAATGTGCGAGCTGACAACAGTTCAAAACAATGCGGATGATTCCTTCCGGCTTCGCAACTGGCCCGTGCAAATAAAGCTCGCGCCGATAAAAGCACCGTACTTTGACGGAGCCGAGCTGTTGATCGCTGCGGACTGCACAGCCTATGCCTACGCTTCTTTCCATCGTGAATTTATGGACGGCAGAATCACGCTCATCGGATGTCCCAAGCTTGACGCTGTGGATTACAGCGAAAAGCTGACAAATATCATGCAGCAGAATGATATCCGAAGCCTGTGCGTGATTCGCATGGAAGTTCCGTGCTGCGGCGGTATCGAAATGGCTGTGAGAAATGCTGTGCAGAACAGTGGGAAGCTTATTCCGCAGCAGGTTGTGACGATATCCATTGACGGAAAAATAGTAGACAGATATCATCGGTAAATCGCCAAGTCTCTTTTTGAGGGCAGCAATAAATCCAAATCTATTGATGTGAGGTAAAATACATGAGAATTACAAACGATATCAGATATGCAGGCGTAAATGATCACTCCGTAGATCTTTTTGAAGGTCAGTACAATGTTCCGAACGGAATGGCATATAATTCCTATGTCATTCTGGATAACAAGATTGCCGTAATGGATACGGTAGACAAAAACTTTACGCACGAATGGCTTGACAATCTGGCAGGAATTCTGGAAGACAGAAACCCGGATTATCTTGTTATTCAGCACATGGAGCCTGACCATTCGGCCAATATTATGCAGTTCATGGACACTTATCCGGAAGCAACAGTCGTATCTTCCGAGAAAGCATTCAGGATGATGCGGAATTTCTTCGGCACCGATTTTGAGAGCCGCAGACTTGTTGTCGGTGAGGGAGATACTCTGACACTCGGAAAACACGTACTGACATTTGTAACGGCGCCGATGGTTCATTGGCCGGAAGTAATCGTCACGTATGACAGCACGGACAAGGTGCTGTTTTCCGCTGACGGATTCGGTAAATTCGGTGCACTCGACGCAAAGGAGGAATGGGCGGACGAAGCGCGCAGATACTACATCGGAATTGTCGGAAAATACGGCACACAGGTGCAAGCGCTTTTGAAAAAAGCCGCCTCATTGGATATTCAGACGATTTGCCCCCTGCATGGTCCGGTTCTCAACGAAAACCTCGGTTATTATCTGAAACTTTATGATACCTGGTCGTCATACAGAGCGGAAAGCGACGGCATTGTAATCGCATATACATCCGTATACGGCAACACAAAAAAGGCTGTAGAAATGCTGACAGATAAGCTGAGAGCGAACGGCTGCCCTCGGGTAGTTGTACACGATCTTGCCCGTACAGATATGGCAGAAGCGGTTTCTGATGCATTCCGATACGAAAAGATTGTACTTGCAACCACCACTTATAATGCTGATATTTTCCCGTTTATGAGGGAATTCATCAGTCATCTGACCGAACGAAGCTTCAAGAATAAAACGGTTGCATTGATTGAAAACGGCTCATGGGATCCCCTCGCTGCAAAAATAATGAAAAAGATGCTTTCAGACTGCAAAAATATAGATTTTGCAGACACTACAGTCAAAATCATGTCAGCTTTAAATGATGACAGCATTTCTCAGATCGAGAAACTTGCTGAAGAGCTCACAAAAGAATACGTAGCACAAAATGGTGAGCGGGCAAATAAAAATGATCTGTCTGCACTTTTCAATATCGGCTACGGACTTTATGTTGTAACGTCAAACGACGGCAAGAAAGACAATGGTCTGATTGTCAACACCGTTTCTCAGGTTACAAATACGCCGAATCAGATTGCGGTTTGTATCAACAAGCAGAACTACTCGCATCACATCATCAAGCAGACGGGTATTATGAACGTCAACTGTCTGTCCGTTGAAGCACCGTTCAGCGTTTTTGAAACATTCGGTTTTAAAAGCGGACGTGTAGTTGATAAATTTGCAAACTGCCAGCCGCTGCGCTCCGATAATGGTCTTGCGTTCCTGCCGAAGTACATCAATTCGTTCATGTCACTTAAGGTTGAAAAGTACGTTGATCTTGATACCCACGGGATGTTTATCTGTACCGTTACCGAAGCCAGAGTCGTTTCTGACAAGGAAACTATGACATACACCTACTATCAGAAAAACGTCAAACCCAAGCCGCAGCTTGACGGCAAAAAAGGCTACGTATGTAAGGTATGCGGATACGTCTACGAAGGCGAAGAGCTGCCAGATGATTATATCTGCCCGCTTTGCAAACACGGTACGGCAGATTTTGAACAGATCAAATAATGATACTCAACATGTAACAAAAACAGTGCTCCGAAAGCAGTTCAAAAATCTCCTGCTGCTTTTTGAAACAACGTTGAATTATCAACAAGAGCGGCTGCCCGATCAGGCAGCCGCTTTTCGACAGTTTATCCCCCGAATGATAACTCTTTTCCAGCCCATATCCGAAAATTGAACCGCACCTTTGACATACTCTTGTTCAGCCTTGTTATCCATACAGCCCTGAAACATATCCGGCTTTTTCTATTTGACAAAGTCAAAAGCACCCTGATGAAGAACCTTCTGAACAGCCCCAGATTGTACGGACAGCACAAAAAAAGCCTCTAAGTAGGAAATAT
>JAEDKB010000029.1 GCA_016296045.1 Oscillospiraceae bacterium | reverse complement strand
TTCATTCTCCGTCAGCAGGAAGAAGCTCAATGGCCGGCAGAGAAATCATCCTCCGCATGAGTGCCTCATGCGGAGGATGAACTGTCTGTTATCGGAATATGAATCAATAGTTCTCTGCGCGGACTTCAAAAAAGGCCTGCGGATGCGCACAAACAGGACATACGTCCGGAGCCTTTTTGCCAATCACCAGATGGCCGCAGTTGCGGCATTCCCACATGGTTTCGCCCGCTTTTTCAAAGACGGTCTGCATTTCGATGTTGTTCAGCAGGGCGCGGAAACGCTCTTCATGAGATTTTTCGATGGCTGCAACACCGCGGAACTGCTCGGCAAGCTCATGGAAGCCTTCTTCGTCCGCTTCTTTTGCAAAACGGTCATACATATCTGTCCATTCATAGTTCTCTCCGGCCGCCGCAGCAGCAAGATTTGCCTTTGTGTCGCCGATTCCTTCCAGCGCCTTCAGCCAAAGCTTCGCGTGCTCCTTCTCGTTTTCGGCGGTTTTCAAAAAGAGTGCTGCGATCTGTTCAAAGCCCTGCTTCTTTGCCACGCTGGCAAAATAGGTGTACTGATTTCTTGCCTGACTCTCTCCGGCAAACGCCTCGCGCAGATTGCGTTCTGTTTTGGTTCCTGCATACTTCATAAATGATTCCTCCATCTCATATAATAGTTTGCAGGATAAGTATACCAAAAATTTCAAAAAAAACAAATGAAATTTTTTATTTTAAGTCTTGACAAACAGATCCAATTATGTTTAAATACAGAAAACCGAGGAAGATGAGTGAGTACGTTCGCTGCGGAAATCACAGAGAGCCGCCGTTGGTGGGAGTGCGGTATGGAAGTTCGGACGGAATGGGCATCGGAGGGCGAGCTGAACAAAGTAGGCAAGACGGAGAAGGCACTTCGTTAACAACGGTCAGCGTATAGCAGTACGCATAAAGTGGGCGCAACGCGTCAAGCCGGGTGGCACCGCAGGAATGAATTTCACTCCTGTCCCAGCAAATTTCTGGGACAGGAGTTTTTTATACCCTTTCCCAACCAATTTGAAAGGAGAAATGAAATGGAAATCCCGTACAAAATCTATCTGGAAGAATCAGAGCTGCCGAAGGCATGGTATAACGTCCGTGCCGATATGAAGAACAAGCCCGCTCCCCTGCTCAATCCCGCAACGGGCAAGCCGATGACGCTCGATGAGCTTTCCGGCGTATTTTGCCGCGAGCTTGCTCAGCAGGAGCTGGACAATGACACGCCGTTCATCCCCATTCCGCAGGAAATCCGCGATTTTTACAAAATGTATCGCCCGTCGCCGCTGGTACGGGCCTACTGCTTAGAGAAGAAGCTCGGAACACCGGCGCATATCTACTATAAGTTCGAGGGCAACAACACCTCCGGCAGTCACAAGCTGAATTCCGCCATTGCACAGGCATACTACGCAAAGCAGCAGGGACTCAAGGGCGTGACGACCGAGACCGGTGCGGGTCAATGGGGCACGGCGCTGTCGATGGCATGTTCGTATTTTGATTTGGACTGCAAGGTCTTTATGGTCAAGGTATCCTATGAGCAGAAGCCCTTCCGCCGCGAGGTCATGCGCACCTACGGTGCCTCGGTCACACCGTCGCCGTCGGACACCACGAACGTCGGCAGAAAGATCTTAGAGGAGTTCCCCGGCACGACCGGCTCTCTCGGCTGCGCGATCTCCGAGGCTGTTGAAGCAGCCGTGACGCACGAGGGCTACCGTTATGTGCTCGGCAGCGTGCTGAGTCAGGTGCTGCTGCATCAGTCCGTCATCGGTTTGGAAACGAAGGCGGCGTTGGATAAGTATGACATCAAGCCTGATATCATCATCGGCTGCGCGGGCGGCGGCTCGAACCTCGGCGGCCTGATTTCGCCCTTCGTCGGGCAGAAGCTGCGCGGCGAAGCGGATATGCGCATCATTGCGGTGGAACCGGCATCCTGCCCGAGTCTGACACGCGGCAAGTACGCCTACGACTTCTGTGATACCGGCATGGTCTGTCCGCTGGCGAAGATGTATACCCTCGGCAGCTCGTTTATCCCCTCCGCCAACCATGCGGGCGGTCTGCGCTATCACGGCATGAGCAGCATCGTTTCGCAGCTTTATGACGACGGCTATTTGGAAGCCACGAGCGTTGAACAAACGAGCGTGTTTGAGGCAGCGGAGATGTTCGCACGCGTCGAAGGCATTCTGCCGGCACCGGAGAGCAGCCACGCCATCCGCGTCGCCATCAACGAAGCACTCAAGTGCAAGGAGACAGGCGAAGAGAAAAATATTGTCTTCGGTCTGACCGGCACGGGCTATTTTGACCTTGTTGCCTATCAAAAGTACAACGACGGTGAAATGGGCGATTATATTCCCACGGATGAGGACATCGCAAAGAGTCTTTCCAAGCTTCCGAATATCGGATAAAAACAATCATACAATATCAGAGCGTGCCAAAATCTTTGGCACGCTCTGATTTATGTTTTGGATTCAGGGGTGCAGCAGAAGCTCGCCTGCTTTATAAATATCACCAGCGCCGACGGTAAGGATGATATCGCCCTCCTGTGCAATCGTTTTCAGATAGGCACTGACTTCCGGAAGCGTTTCAAAGAAAACAGCCCCCTCGATCTTTTCCGCCAAGTCTCTGGACGATATGCCGAGCTTATTGCTCTCACGCGCCGCATAAATCTCTGCCAGAACCGCCACATCAACACGTCGGAGCTGCTCTACAAAATCTCCGAACAACGCATTGGTGCGCGTATAGGTATGCGGCTGAAAAGCGACAATGATTCGCTTGAAGTCCATTGTTTTTACTGCATCGATCAGCGCTTTCAGTTCGCCGGGATGATGCGCATAGTCATCATAGACCTTCGCACCGTTATAGGTGCCCTTGAATTCCATGCGCCGGCCTGCACCCGTAAAGGAGGAAAGACCATGGCTGACTGTCTCTGCATCAATGCCCATGACATAGGCAGCAGCAGCGGAAGCAAGTGCGTTATAAACGTTGTGCTTTCCATACACATTCAGGTTCACATGGCAATAGAGCCTGCCGCAGCAAATGACATCAAAGGAACGATAGTCCTCCGACAGATTCTTCGGATGAATATCGTTCTTTTTGTCTAAACCGAAAGAGAGGAACGGAAGATCCGCCAACGTCTCGACGGTGTTCTGATCATCGCCGTTGGCGATGACATATCCGGTTTTCGGCACAAGTCCGGCAAATTTCCGGAAGGAACGTTCCACTGCGGCAAGATCCTTGAAATAATCCAGATGATCTGCCTCAATATTGTTGATAATGGCAACGGTGGGGTAGAAATTCAGGAAAGAATCGCAATACTCGCAGCTTTCCATAATGATCGTGTCGCCCTTGCCGACGCGATGTCCCGCCTTCAGCAGAGGGAGATATCCCCCCAGCATAACGGTAGGGTCGCATTGCGCTTCCATGAAGATATGGGTAATCATGGATGTGGTAGTGGTTTTTCCATGTGTGCCGGAAATGCAGATGGCATTTTTATATTCACGCATGATCAGCCCCCATGCCTGTGCACGCTCAAAAACGGGGATACCCATAGCGCGGGCGGCGGCAATTTCGGGATTATCATTGTGCGCGGCGGCGGTACGGATGATGCAGTCTGCGCCTTCAATATTGCTTGCGCTGTGACCAATATGAACTTTAATGCCCTTTTCCATCAATTCATCGGTGGAAACAGAAGAATTCATATCCGAGCCGGTAACGGTCATCCCCATGCCGCGAAGCACCAGTCCGAGCGGGCGCATGGAAACCCCACCGATACCGATTAAATGGATATGTTTTCCGGGCACCAGATAGTCGTCCAGACGTTTATGGATTGCCATAAAAAAGCCTCCAGAAAAAGTATCGAGTAGTATTATACTGCATTTTGCGCGTTTTTACAAGAAAAAATCAGTCGGCAGGAAGCAGACCGGCGGTTTTGTATTCGCAATAAGCCTCCGGAAGAGTAAAGCACAAGCTTCTGCCGTCCGGATGAGAAAATTGCACACGCCACGCATATAGCTGCAACGGTCCTGAGCAGGAGGCACCATATTTTCGGTCACCGACAAGCGGATAACCGCGAGAGGCAAATTGCACCCGAATCTGGTGCGTTCTTCCGGTTAGCAGACGGACGCGGAGCAGTGACTGTTTTCCGGATTGCAGCACGCGATACGATAGACGTGCCTCTTTCACGCCGCCGCGTTTGCGTTTGACAACATAGGTCTTATTGACTCTTCGGTCATGGAACAGAAGGTCGGTCAGTTCGCCCTCTTCGGGAGGACATCCTTCGCAAACGGCAAGATATTCCTTTGAAAAGCCGCTGCCCATGATGCCGGAGAGAAACGCTGCGCTTTCCCGTGTTTTTGCCAGCACCAGCAGGCCGCATGCTTCACGGTCGAGGCGGTGGACAGGATAAAGCGTCCTTGGCTGAAGCAAATCCGCTGCCGAGGTTTTTCCGGAAGCATCCTTTGCCGAAAGAATACCACGCGGTTTAACACAAACCAACAGTTCACGATCCTCGTATAAAATTGTCAGGCTGTTTTCCTGCATGGCACTTACTCCTGCATTTCGGATAAAACATGATAACCTTTTATCAGAGCTTCCCCGTTATAGCACGGCATTGACAAACCCAAATCCTGATTTGTATTTTTTGCAACCATATATGTCATGTAATTTGTCGGAATCAAACACAATGGTTATTTTTCTGCTTCCGTATTTTTCAGCACAACGGCATCGGACGGTTTGCCGGCATAATACACCAGCAGCGTGCCTTTTTTTACGCTGATCCGGCTCTCCTGCCCCGTAAAGGAATTGCTGATTCCCGTCACCATTGTGTTTTTCATCACGGCATCCGTCAGCGAATAGAGCAGACCCTCTTCCGTCACGCCCTCGGAACGGTTGTCAAACGAAAAAACAGAAACATCTCCCTGCAATTTGTCAAGAAATCGAATCTCGCTGTCGGTGATCGCCGTAATCGTATAACTGCCGCAGTCCATAAAGCCCTGCGCGCCGTTTTTCGAAATAAACGCAAGCAGCGCCATGTTGGCGTAGGTATGCTCCGGCCGTTTTCCGCCTGCCGCACCGAACAGGATAAAGCGTCGATAGCCCTTTTCCATCGCATATTTCACGGCAAATGAGGTATCGGTATCGTCTTTCGCTACAGGGAGCGTCAGGACATTCTGTCCGTCGGGGACATAGCCCAGCGAATCAAAATCACCGACCAGCAGATCGGGAACAATACCGTTTCGGCGGCAGTGCGTCAGACCGTTATCCGCCGCGATGATCAGATCGTCCTTTTCCTTCCGGATTTCGATTTTGTCCGCGTCGCCCGCGCAGATAATATAGCAAGTTTTCATAGGAGGTCACCAACAATTTCTTCGGAGTTCGGTGTCATTATACCGCTTTAAAGGAATATTTGCAAGCGCTGCAAAAGCGCTTCTTCATTTAAGATTGAAAAGGATTTCTATCAGGTATTAGTATCACACATTTTTCGATTGAAAATCGGATGCCCATGTGTTATAATTTATCTCGCTGTTTGGGGAAACAGGTGTGAATCCTGTGCGAGTCCGTCGCCGTGTTGCGCTGAACAGATTCTCTTTCCTACCTGAAGCCGCAATTCAGGAATCAGCCATTGGAGTATTCTGAGAAGGCGGAAAGAAGATGCGCTAAGCCGAAACATCCAACAGCGTACGCTCCTTTATCAAAGCTGCGGATACCGGCTCAAAGGGGTAGTAATCAAAACAAGGAGAATGAAACATGAAGAATTACAGCTTACAAAAAGTGCTGTCGTTCCTCCTTTGTATTGTGCTGATTGCGGCTATGGCACTGGGTACAATCGGTTGCAGCGACACCACCGCAAATGACACCGTCAGTACCGTTGATACGATGGAAAACGGAAAAGTCTACGGAGAGGGTTCCACAGAATTTACGTTTACGGTCGTTGATACGGAGGGCAAAGAGGTTCAGGCAACGATCAGAACCGACAAAACCACAGTCGGCGAAGCTCTGCTGGATCTTGGTCTGATCGCAGGCGAGGACGGCGAGTACGGTCTGTATGTCAAGACGGTCAACGGCACCACCCTTGACTATGACAAAGACGGTAAATACTGGGCATTCTACATTGACGGAGAATATGCCATGACCGGTGTAGACAGCACCGAGATCACCGCCGGCAGCGTATACAGCTTCAAGGCCGAATAACCGTAAAATAACATAAATACTGCATCAAACAGCACTTTCGCTGTTTGATGCAGCTTTTTCTTTTTCCGTGCCGTTTTATACTAATACACGGCATCTCTGATTGCCGGAAGCAGCATCCGATCCGCAGGCAGCCAATCCGGCTCCTCCAGTGTTTCGGCGCTGAGCCAGCGAGCGGCTTCGTGCTCCTTTAGAGTGAATGTATCGGAAACAAAAGAGCAAAGGTAGCAATGCATTATCAGATGAAATTCCGGATAATCGACTTCGATCGTCTTCAAAAACGCATCCACCTGAATTGTGCAGTTCAATTCCTCCTGAATCTCACGGATCAGCGCCTGCTGATGCGACTCCCCTGATTCGATCTTTCCGCCGGGAAATTCCCAGCGATCCTTCTGCTCACCATAGCCGCGCTGCGTTGCAAGGATTTTCCCATCTCTTTGAATGACCGCCGCAACAACCTCAATTTGCTTCATGTTCTGTCCCTCAATTTCAGACAGCCGACTCCGAAAGGCCGGAGTCGGCTGTATTCTTTCAAGTCAACTGCTCCTTAATCGCAGCAAGCAGATCATCAAAACGTTCAAATGCAGGAAACTGCGGATAATCCGCCTTGATTCTCTCGGTTGTGCGGAAAAGGAAGCCTGCCTTGCTGGCTTTGATCATATCCAAATCATTATAGCTGTCGCCGCTGGCAATCGTATCATAGCCGATGGACTGCAAGGCGCGAACCGTGCTCAGCTTGGAATCCTTGATCCGCATTTTAAAGCCGGTGATTTCGCCGTTCGGCGCAACCTCAAGCGTATTACACAGCAGCGTCGGCCAGCCGAGCTGCTTCATCAGCGGCATAGCAAACTGCGTGAAGGTATCACTCAGAATGACAACCTGCGTCAGCGTACGAAGCTCGTCCAAAAACTCTCTGGCTCCGGGCAGAGGCTCGATTTTTCCGATGGTTTCCTGAATTTCGCGCAGGCCGAGACCGTGTTCTTTCAGAACACTGAGACGCCAATTCATCAGCTTATGATAATCCGGCTCATCACGCGTTGTCCTGCATAGTTCGGGGATACCGCTGGCTTTTGAAAATGCAATCCAAATTTCCGGAACAAGAACACCTTCCATGTCCAAACAAACAATTTCCATTTTCATTTCCTCCGCACGTTTTTTTTATTATATCATAAATCGGTTTTTCGTCAAGGCTCGACATTTTATTTGAAAAACAGACAATTCTCGTCCGTTGACAAGTCTTTGCATATTCTGTAGAATAATGGTATACTATTTTTCGGAGGTGCGGATATGAATGACATGCCACATTATGATGTTCTGACTCTTTGCCCGGATTACCGCTTTATCCGCGTTGACTCCGAGGACGGATTTTTTTACGATTTGGTGCGCAAGTGGGGCGCGCGCGATCACATTTTTCGTCTGAAGCAGCAATACTCCGACGCTCAGACCGTAAGCCGCTCTGCCGTTCCGCCATGCATATTCCGCGATTTTACAGATCTGGACGGGCCGGACTCTTTCCATAAAAGCGTATGGAAGGACGGAACACAATTTCTGTTTCCTTCCGAATAAAACCAGAATAGAGCAAATGCCGCCTCGACTTCTGCTGCTGCAGAGGCCGAGGCGGCATTTTTCAAAATATCAGATTTTGCCCAGTTCCTTCAGGAGTTTTTCCTGTGTCATCGGCCAGCTTCTGATCCAGACACCGCAAGCATCATGGATTGCAATGCCGATGGCAGGCGCCGCGCCGTTGCAGGCGATTTCAGAGATTGACTTTGCGCCGTAGGGACCGTACTTGTCATCCACATCGATGAGCACAGACTTGAACTCGTCCGGCGCATCATCGATCATCGGAACACCATAGTCGGTCAGATTTGCGTTGACGCACTTGCCGTCTTTGTCAAGAATCATATCCTCATACATGGAATGACCGATAGACTTCATGACCGCGCCGTACATCTGGCAAAGAGCCAATTCGGGGTTGATCGGCGTGCCGGCATCCTGCAAAGCATAGAACTTCTGGAGTTTGATCTCGCCGGTCTTGACATTGACCGCGACCTGCGCAAAATGCGCACCGTAAGGCACGGAAGAAGCTGCCGTCACAAAAGTGCCGTGTGCAATCATCTGGCCGCGTCCTGTGCCGCTGATTGCCGTATGAGAAAGGTCGCCGTAGCTGATCGCCTTGCCGGTCTTTTTGGAGTAGACCTCGCCGGGCGCACGCAGCTCCAGATCATCCTTTGCTTCTTCCATCTGCAACGCAGCTTCCTTTAAAATGAGTTCTTTCAGATTCTGCACCGCAACCAAAGAAGCATTGCCGCTGAAGAAGGTACCGGAGGAGGCGTATGCGCCGGTATCAAAGGCGCAGGAATCGGTATCGCCGGAAACAACGGTGATACGATCCATCGGGAGCTTCAGGACTTCACTGACGATCTTTGCGGAGATCGTATCCAGACCGGTACCGAGGTCAGCGCCGCCGCTGTTGAGGATGACGGTGCCGTCGGTTTCCAGCTTGGCGATGGCTTCTGCATGATCCAGTCCCGGAAGGCCGCTGCCCTGCATAATCATTGCAAAGCCCTTACCGATCTTCCAATCAGGATCTTCGGAAACCTCCTTCTTGCCCCATTCAATCATTTCGCAGCCCTTTTCAATGGCTTCGTCCAGACCGCAGGAGCCGACCGGAACAACATTGCCCTCACGGCCTTCGCCCAAGCCCTTGAGGATTTCCAGCATATAGCCTTCTTCCACATGGTTCTTCTGAACCATATCCTTATAGTCAATGCCGAGCTTTTCCGCAAGCTCTGCCATTGCCATCATGATGCCGTAGGTGCCCTTCGGCGTACCGTAGCCCTGATATGCACCGGCAGGAGGCGTATTGGTATAGAAGACCTTCAGATCGTAGGCCATGTTATCGACCTTAAAGAGCGGAAGCGTCTTGGAGCAGCTATTCATCGGGACGGTCAGGCAATGGTTGCCGTAAGGTCCGGTGTTCGCGCAAACTTCCATATAGATTGCCGTAATGGAGCCGTCCTTTTTGCCGCCCATCTTGACTCTTGCGCGCATGGGATGACGGGTGGAGTTTGCAATAAACTCTTCCTCACGGGTATTTCTGTAGTAAACGGGCTTGCCGGTAATCCACGCGGCATAGCCGGTAAGGTCTTCGATCAGGATGTCCTGCTTGCTGCCGTAGCCGCCGCCGACTCTTTCCTTAATGACATGGATCTTATTCTCGGGAATTCCGCAGACCCAACTGACAATGCGTCTGACATGGTAGGGAACCTGCGTAGAGCAGTTGAGAACCAGTCTGCCGCCCTCCACATGGGCATAGCACACATGCGGCTCCAGCGGTGTGTGCTGGATCTGGCTGGTCTGGTAGGTGCAGTCTACAATCGCATCTGCCTCCGCAAAGCCCTTCTCCATATCGCCGATGCCGCCCTTGTTGGATGCGGCAATATTCTTACGGATATCCGCACCCAGCGGGAACTGATAGATCACATCGCCCTCACGCTCGTCACCGGCGCGGCGATTGTACTCGTCCAGATCCGCCGGAGCGCCTGCGTTATACTTGACGGGGCCGTTATGAACCAGAGGAGCGCCCTCTGCCATGGCTTCTTCCACGGTATAAACCGCTGCCTGCGGCTCATATACCACATGGATCAGCTCGGCCGCTTTCTTGGCAATTTCCGGTGTTCTTGCAACGATACCCGCAACGCGGTCGCCGACATGGCGCACCTTCTTGTTGAACAGGCGGCGGTCATGCGGAGAAGGTTCGGGATTGCCCTGGCCGGCCTGCATATAGTAGGTATCCGGGCAGTTGAACGCGGTAATGATCGCGGCAACGCCGTCCAGCTTTTCAGCCTCGGCGGTATCGATGGATTTGATATAGGCACTTGCGAACGGACTTCTCAAAACGTGAAGCGTCCATGCGTTTTCGGGCACCTTATCCTCAACGAATACCGGCTCACCGGAAACCAGAGCCGCACCGTCGATTTTGTTGAAGGGTTTGCCGATGATATCCAGATTCGGGCGGAAGGAGGGCGCGATTTCGCTGCGGAATTCGCCAAAATCTCTCAATTCCTGCGCCAGCTTGACCGCGAGGTAATAGTGCTCGTAACCGGCATCACGGATGAAGATACCGGACAGCGCCTCTTTGACATCTTCCCTACCCGCATTGGGCTTCTGCTCAAGCAGCCAAGTCAGAATCAGTGCGGCGGCAGGTGCATTATACGCACTCTGCACAATTCCCGCGGCGATCATGGCCTTTTGAACATTATTGAGCTCTCTGCCGTTGAGCAGGGATTCCGCGGTTCTGATTTCCGCATTTTCCGCCTGATAGGCAAGCAGAAGATTGGAATATTTCAGCTTTCCGTTAAAAACAATCGTATCGGAGCCGGCAAAGCCTTCTGCATCGTCACTGTCTCTGACAGAACGGAAGCCTGTGCGGTACAGCACATCTCTCAGGCGTTCCTGCGGCTCGGCACAGAGAGTCATGTTTTCTCCGTTAATTCGGCATCTAATTTCCATCTGTTACCTCCTGAGTGTGAATACGGTTTCGGCCAGATACTTCTTATATGCTGCACTTCCGGTAATATCATCGCAGAATGTCATTCCGGCTGCAAGGTCGGGGGTATCTCCACAGGCAAATTCGCTTCCGGAAACGCTCAGTGCGTATGTATTGCCGCTGACGGCAGCAATCAATGTCGCATGGCTCGATGAGGTTTTTCCGAAGCGCTTCACCCAACCGGTCACGTCTTTATTGATGACGATCGCACGGATCAGGCAGGCCTTTTCGCAGCGCAGATATTTGCTGACGGGAGCTTCCACATCGCCATCGGGAGAGGTTGCAAGGACAAGCGCATTTGCTGCTGCAAAGGCAGCGGCAAGGTAGCTGTCACTGCGTTTGAGTGCGAGATTGCCGCCGACGGTCGCACTGTTTCTCTTAATGAACGAAGAACAGAAGCCGGCAGCCTCCCGCAGGAAAGCAGGAACTTTATCGCACTCTTTCAACGTTTGCAGCGTGCAAAGAGCGCCGATATAGAGCTTGCCGTCTTTTTCTTCAATGGAATCAGAGCAGAGACCATGGATATCGATCAGCGATTTGCCCTCTGCGTCGGAGCCAAGCCGCAGATCGTCGGTACCGCCCGCAAGATACACGGAAGTGTCGGGATTCGCTGCGCGTAAAGCGACAGCTTCCTGAATGGTTGTGGGTTTGTAAATCATCGTAAGCCCTCCATTTATTCTACTCTGCCTTCCGGATGTCCGGAAGCGAGTGCATCGATAAAATAGGCCAGCATTCTTCTGGTGGTATTTCTTCTGTATTCGGGCATTGCATGGGGGCTGATCACGCCGTTCCATGCGTCGAGGAATTCTTCTTTCACCTGCGGCAGCTCCGAGAGCTTTTTGCCGATCAGGATTTCTTCCGCTTTTCTGCTTCTTGCGACCTTGGGGCCTGCCGCGCCTGAGGAAGCGCGGAAATCAACCACCACGCCATCTTGAACCGTTGCGGCTGCGGAAAGCGTCAGCTTGGAGATCGCGTTGGCACGGCGCATTCCGATCTTACGGAAGAAAATGTGGGTAAAGTTTTGCGGAGGAAGAATGACCTTCGTAATGATCTCGTCGTCTGCCAAAGCCGTTTTCTTGCTGCCGAGGATAAATTCGTCCACCGGAAGAATCCGCTCTGCCTCCTGACTTTTGAGAACGACCTTTGCATCCAGCAGGATCAGCGGCTGGGGCATATCGCCCTTCGGGGATGCGTTGCCGATGTTGCCGCCGATGGTGGCGCTGTTGCGAAGAGCAATCGCGCCCATACGGGAGGCCGCGTCCTTCAGCAGCGGATGCACCAGATCGGAAGCACTGATCTCTGCGGAGGTCGTCAA
Organism: Oscillospiraceae bacterium; assembly: GCA_016296045.1. Lineage (GTDB taxonomy): Bacteria > Bacillota > Clostridia > Oscillospirales > Oscillospiraceae > JAZOXB01. Next base: position 1,745 of record JAEDKB010000029.1, on the reverse strand, counting down.
CGCGCCGATTTCGACGCTGCCGTCGTCGTTTTTACGAATGCCCTTGAGCTCCTTCACACCGGTGATAATCATGACCGGGCTGTCAAATGCAGGCGTAATTCCGGCACCCATGCTCTTAGATACCATCAGGTCAGAGCCGCCTGCCAGAATCACAGCATGATAGTTCTTTCTGATTTCAAGCGCCTCTTCGAGCGTCTGGGGCATGAAGCATTTTACTTGTTCCATAACTGTGCTCCTTTTTTCGCCGCAAGCCGGATGGACTCAACGATCAGATCGTAGCCCGTGCAGCGGCAGATGTTGCCGCTGATGCCGACTCTGATTTCTTCTTCCGTGGGATCCGGATTCTTGTTCAGCAGGCAGTAGGTTGCCATAACCATGCCGGGAATGCAGAAACCGCACTGGACCGCGCCGCCCTCTGCATAGGCATCAATAATGCACTTGCCTTTTTCCGTATCGCGGATGCCTTCGATCGTAAGCAGCTCACAGCCGTTTACCGCACCCACCGGAATAATGCAGCTTGTAACAAGCTCGCCGTCCTTGACAATGGAGCAGGCACCGCATTCGCCCTCGCCGCAGCCTTCCTTGGAACCGGTCAGGCCGTAATCTTCACGAAGAACGTCCAGCAGTCTTCTCAACGGATCGCCGGTATAGATTTTTTCTTCGCCGTTCAGTTTGAATCGAACATCATTGTACATTCTTCAACGCCTCCTCAATGTCTTCCGGGGGAATCGGAATGGAGTGAAAGCGCGTATTCAAGGCGCGTTCAACCGCATCTACATAAGCAGCGGAGGCGCCGTTAAAGACGAGCTCGCCCATGCCCTTTGCGCCGTAGGGTCCCCAGGGATACGGATTTTCCTGAATATGATAGAACTGCTTCGGGAAGTCCATAGAGGTCGGAATCACATAATCGGACATGCTCTTCTGCTTGAAGAAGCCTTTTTTGTTTTCCAATTTCTCCATGGAGCCGTAGCCAAGCGACTGAATAATACCGCCGTTGATCTGTCCGTGAACGATCAGCTCATCGATCGCCTTGCCGATTTCGTGAGACGACCAGATGCCGACCGTCTTGACTTCGTTGGTCAGCTTGTCAACTTCAACCTCAACACAGGCAACGCCCCAGCCATAGCCAAGGTAAGCGTCGCCGCGGAAGGTACTCTGATCCCACGGATATCCGTCGGGATGCTCATATTCCACTTCAACGGCAAAATCGCCCTCGTTCCAGCGTTCCTTCATCTGAAGCGCTGCACGCTCTACCAGTCTGCCGACGATCATCGTGGAACGGGATGCTGCGGTCGGACCGGAATCGACAACCTTTGAGGTGTCGGGATCCGGATAATCAACGTTGTCCATAGAAATGCCCAGCGTTGCGGCGCAGATCTTCCGCAGTGCGGTCTTGAAGCCCTGTCCCATTTCGGTAGAGCCGACCAGAATGGTAACGTGCTCGCCCTCCTTCACCAGTCTGGCGTGTGCCTTGATGATCGCCTGCTCGCCGTTGCCGGTAAAAGCACCGCCATGGTTATACATTGCAATGCCGATGCCCTTGCCGCAGCCGGGAGTGTACTCCTTGGACTTTCTCCAGTAATCCGCTTCCTTTGTAACGACTTCCAGCATCTCAGGCAGCTTGACATCCTCAATGATGTGACCGTTTGTGGTCGTTTCGTCACCCTTCTTGCAGATATGCTTCTGCTTGAATTCCAGGGGATCGACGCCGAGATGGCGTGCGATATGATTCATGTGAGTCTCCA
>JAEDKB010000232.1 GCA_016296045.1 Oscillospiraceae bacterium | reverse complement strand
AGCTGCGCCTAGCAATACTTGATGTTTTATTTGGCTATTGCGCGGTGTTGCCCTAGCTATATTACTGTGTTTGTGGTATTCGTTTGGCTTGCCAGGAAAGGAGGCAACTATATGGCTAAGAAAAGAGTCAACGGCGAAGGAACAATCGGCAAGAGAAAGGACGGCCGCTGGGAAGCACAGTACATTCTTGGACACGATCCGGAAACGGGAAAACAGATTCGAAAAAGCATCCTCGGAAAAACACAGGCAGAGGTTCGCGCAAAACTGAAAGAGGCATTGGCGGAAGCGGAGGAATCCTGCAATGAAAAACCCAGGGAATACTGCGTATCTGAGTGGATGCAGATGTGGTTCAGCGTGTATGCGCAGCCGAATGTAAGAGAAACGACAGCGAGGTACTACAGAGGCTATATTGAGCACCATGTTATTCCGCGGCTCGGCGAAACACAGCTGAGCATGCTTACAACAAGAGATCTGCAGACGTTCTATAAAGACCTTCTGGAAAATGGGCGGGTGCGGGAGGATATAAAGGATATAAAGCCGGGACTAAGCATCACAACCGTTCATGGAATCCATGTTATGCTGAAATCAGCGTTAAAGCGAGCGGTACAGGAGAGACTGATTCCAAGCAATCCTGCTGATTTCTGCATCCCGCCGAAGATAGCAAAGCCAAAACTTCAGGTGATCCCGTCGGAGCAGTACCGAATTTATCTCAGCGCAGCAGAACAGAGAGGCGTCCTGCCGCTGTTTTATCAGGAGCTGTCCACAGGACTGCGGAAAGGCGAGATCGCAGCACTGCTCTGGTCGGATTATGATGAGCAGACACAGACCATCCATGTGACGAAGCAATACCTGTTCTACGAGGGGAAGGGAACAGTATCCGCACCGAAGTCCGAAAGCTCCAACCGATATGTTTCAATCTCAGATGAAGCAGCAAGGCTTTTGAAACAGGAACATGAAAAGCACCCAAGCAATCCGTATATGTTTCCTTCGCTGGTGACCGGTGAAATGTATCACCCGGATGCGATAGTCAAAATTCATCGAAAGATCTGCAAAGACATTGGCCTGGAGAAGGTCAGATTTCATGATTTACGACACAGCTTCGCAACAGCAGCCCTTCAAAGCGGTGTAGATGTCAAAACAGTATCGACCATGCTTGGTCATAGCAGCGCCGGATTCACGCTGAATGTTTACACGCACTCTACCAGTCGGATGCAGCAGGAGGCTGCACAGACGGTAGGGAACCTCATGCCGAAGATGCTGGAACGCTGATTTGCACCAACATAACGAATCCCGGCTGCCTCTTTGGGGCTGCCGGGAGTCGTTATGTTGTCTCATTCTGTCTGCCTGCTTTTTTCTGATATGCGAGATTGATAACGGTTTTCTTCTGACGCACAGCCATTTCTGCGAACTGCGCGGCACCGCCCCAGGAATGGGTGATATAGGTCAAAACATAGTCAGACTGACGGAGCAACCATTTGTTGCGCCAGACAATCGCAAAGCGGGGAGGAACTTTCTCAACACCCTCCGGCAGCATGGTATCAGAGTAGTCTTTCGGGTAATTCTCGTTCTGTTTCCCGGGCATACGCTCCAAAAACACAGCGTAATTGATCTGGGGGTATTCCTGCACCAGTTCCCGCAGAACAGACCGAACGAGCCAATCAAATGCTCCTTTATTGCCAACATAAAACGTATCCACAGATTGATTCTCAATCAGATCAATCAGAGCTTCACGCAGTTTCGGCTTGATGGATGATGGGCAATCATGATGCCCGAAGAATGTACATACGTTCATTTTTTCCTCCAGCACATATTGACCAGTATAGCGGACAATATTCTGCCTCATTGTAGCATACCATATAGGTGCATTGCAACCAATACTGGTCAATTGAGCGCGTGAGGTGAGAAGGGAATGGAACAGAAAATTCGGCGTGATCGCAATATGGGTGACAACCTGAGAAGATTGCGGGCTGATACCGGATTCTCTCAAGAGAAGCTGTGCGCGGAGCTTCAGCGCCGTGGCTGCGACATTGGCCGAACCACATACGCAAAATATGAAGCCGGCGAATTGAATATCCGTGCCAGTGTTTTGATAGAATTGAAAAAGATTTACAAGTGTAGCTATGACGAGTTCTTCGCTGGATTGGATAAAGCAGAATAAATTGATTTGTGATAAAATGTTGATTTGCAGCAACATAACGAATCCCGGCAGCCTGAAAAAGGCGGCCGGGATTCGTTATGTTGTCTCATTCTGTCCAAATAATTCAGTTTCGTCCCATCGCCGTTGGCGTCAGGGTTGGCGTCAATGTCGTTGTGCGAAAGACAGCAGGCCGCTTTGCGCTGACCTTGACCGGCGGTCAGAATCGAGGAAATCCAGTAAAACAAAAGTGATTCAGATCCCAAAAACAGTGAAAAAACCCAAAAAACAAAATAGCAAAAATGTTCGGAAAACTCATATAAACAACAAAAAACCGCACTTTTCAGTACGGTTTTGGTGGGGGAAGGCGGATTCGCTTTTCTGCGGAAAAGCCACGCCGGTTGCGAGTGTCCACCGGACACTCGCCAAGAGCCGGCTTTCGAATCCACGCAAGCCGAAAATCAAAAAATTCCGACCATCCTGACGGATGCTCGGAATTTTTGGTGGGGGAAGGTGGATTCGAACCACCGAAGTCATTGACAGCAGATTTACAGTCTGTCCCCTTTGGCCACTCGGGAATTCCCCCATATTCACTTGCCGAGAAACAGTTGAGGATGGAGCCGGTAGACGGACTCGAACCCCCGACCTGCTGATTACAAATCAGCTGCT
>JAEDKB010000028.1 GCA_016296045.1 Oscillospiraceae bacterium | reverse complement strand
TGTGCAGAATCTGACGCGCCCTCGGCGCTATAAAAAGGTTTTTTAACCTTTTTATAAGATTCTAGTATAACGCAGGGGCGAATTGCTCCTGCGTTTTCTTTATTACAAACCGTTGCACATTGCAGAAGTTTGTGTTATGATGTGGAAAATTAGGGAGGAAGGGACATTTGCCGATGAAGGAGGAAAACTCTTTTGCAAAGGGAATCCGCAACGGATTGCCGATTTGCTTCGGCTATTTTTCGGTTGCGTTTGCGTTTGGTATTTTTGCGATTGCCAATGGGTTGACCGTGCCGGAGGCCGTGCTGATGTCTATGACAAATGTGACCTCAGCAGGCCAGCTTGCCGCTGTTCCGATCATTGCAGGCGGTGGGACACTGATCGAGCTTGCGGTTTCCCAATTTATAATAAATCTTCGCTATGCGCTGATGTCGGTATCCCTTTCACAGAAGCTGGGCGGCAGTGTCCGAATCATCGACCGTTTCCTGATTGCTTTTGTCAATACGGATGAGGTTTTTGCTGTTGCGTCAGCGCAAAACGGAACGGTTGGGAACAAATACCTATATGGACTGATTCTGACACCGTTTTTAGGCTGGACATGTGGGACGCTGCTGGGCGCGGCAGCAGGAAATCTTCTGCCGTCCGTGGTGATCTCGGCGCTCGGCGTTGCGATCTATGCCATGTTTGTGGCGATTGTATTTCCTAAGGCAAAAAAACATCGCCCGACGGCAATCTGCGTTCTGATCGCGATTGCCTTAAGCTGTGCGTTTCGCTATATTCCGGTGCTGCAGGGGGTTCCGACAGGCTTTTCGGTTATCATCTGTGCGGTCATTGCGGCGGCGCTGATGGCGTGGCTTGCACCGATCAAGGAGGCAGGCGAAGAATGACAAAATACAGTTTCTATGTTTATCTTGCGGTTATGGCAGGCGTGACCTACCTGATTCGTATGCTGCCGCTGGTGCTTGTGCGACGGAAGATTGAAAACCGATTTCTGCTCTCATTTCTTTACTATATTCCCTATGCGGTTCTCAGCGTTATGACCATTCCGGCGATTTTTTACGCGACTGAGTATCGGATTTCTGCCGCAATCGGATTTGTGACGGCAATGATATTGTCTTTCTTTGAGCAGAGCCTTGTGAAGGTTGCAGCGTTCTCCTGCGCGGCGACATTGGCTGCGGAGCTGATTTTGCGTTATGTGATTTAAAATAAAGAGGGGAGCTCACCGTGGGGAAATTTGTCATCAAAGCGACTGCAAGCGGTATCAAGTTTGATCTGAAAGCCGGAAACGGCGAAATCATCGCCTCTTCGGAAATATACAACTCTTTGGAGGCATGCAGAAAAGGGATTGCAAGCGTGAAGAAAAACGCACCGGTCGCCGCAGTGGAGAATCAGACAGCGAAAGGTTTTTCTGCGAAAAAGCATCCGAAATTCGAGGTGTACAAAGACAAAGCGGGGGAATTTCGATTCCGTCTGAAGTCTGTGAACGGAAAGGTCATTGCTGTGAGTGAAGGCTACAAGGCGCTTGTGAGCTGCCTGAACGGAATGGAAGCTGTCAAGAAGAACGCTCCCGACGCGGAGATCATCAAAGTTTAATACCTGTATTCTTTGACGGCTCTTTGCGCAGACGATGGACGAAAATGGAAACTGTTTTTTCGCCCCGGAATGTTGACTTTTTTTGAATAAGGCGTTATATATAATGTGCAATTGCTCGCAAAGGAGAAGGACCATAATGCTCTGGAAGCAGATTCGCGATTATTTGGTAATTATTTTTTCCGCAATTTTATTGGCAATCAGCTATGTGATTTTCGTTTTCCCGAATGAATTTGCTCCTTCGGGAATTCCCGGTTTTGCTACAATGCTGCAATACCTGTTTGATTTCAAGGTCGGATATTTAACGATCATTGTGAACATACCGCTTGTTGCGATTGTGTATTTTTTGGTCGGAAAGGAATATGCTGTCCGATCCGCCGTGTACGCACTTTTTTTCTCCGCAATGCTGCTGGTGCTGGACAAGGTGGACCTCAGCAGATTCATCTATCATACGGACAACGGAACCAGCACCCTCCTTGCACCCGTTGCCGGCGGTGTCATCAGCGGCTTTTGCTACGGAATCGTTATGAAGCGCAACAGCAGCACCGGCGGTACGGATCTGCTCGCGGCGATCGTACATCATTATCGGCCGGAGTCAAATCTGTTGTGGGTGATTTTTACAATCAATGCCGGCGTAGCGGTGGCATCTTATTTTGTTTACAATTTTAAAATTGAGCCGGTTATTTTGTGTATTGTCTACTGCTACCTTTCCAGTGAGGTCTGCGATATGATGCTCAAGGGCTTCAAGGAGGCGGTCAAGTTTGAAATTGTCACGGATCATCCGAAAGAGCTTTCGGAAGCGCTGATGGTGAAATTGAACCATGGCGTGACAGAGCTTCCGGCCGTCGGCGGATTTACACGCAAGGATAAAACTCTCTTGATTTGTGTTGTGAATAAGCGCGAAATTGTCGCTTTTCAGAAGATCATTCAGGAATTTGACGGAACTTTTGCCTATTTGTCCAGCGTCAAGGAGACAATGGGCAATTTCAGAAAATAGAAAACATAGCAATGATGGGGTCAGGCAAAACATACCTGACCCCATCATTGGTGTTTTATGAAGCTGTCGGTGCTATACCGGCGTAGAGAGCATGGCGCTTGCAATTCCGAAATAAACCAGCAAAGACAGGGCGTCTACGATGGTCGTGATGAAAGGACTTGCCATAACGGCAGGATCAAAACCGATTTTTTTGGCAAGCATCGGCAGGCTGCAGCCGATCAGCTTTGCCACCAGCACGGTAAGCGCCATGGTAATACAGACAACCAGTGCAACCAATGTTGTGACGCTGTCGTTGTTCAGCAGAAGATGATCGACCAGCATGATCTTTGCAAAGCATACGACAGCAAGCGTGATGCCGCAAAGAACGGCGGTACGGATTTCTTTCCAGATGATCCGCAGCAAATCCGAAAAATCCACTTCGCCGAGCGAGAGGGCGCGGATGATCGTAACAGAGGACTGTGAGCCGGAATTACCGCCGGTGTCCATCAGCATCGGGATAAAGGCCGCCAGATGCAGCGTTGTCAGCTTGTTTTCAAAGCCGGTGATAATCAGTCCGGTAAAGGTGGCCGAGACCATCAGCAGCATCAGCCACGGGATCCGGTGACGGAACAGATCAAAGACCGTAGAACGAAGATACGTCTTGTCCGACGGCGTCATACCGCCCATGATTTCCATATCCTCGGTGACCTCGTCTTCCATGACGTCCATTGCGTCATCGAAGGTGATGATACCGACCATACGGTTTTCCGCATCCACAACCGGAAGCGCCAGGAAATTATATTTTGAGAACATTTGCGCAACTTCTTCCTGATCGGCCTGTGTGTTGACGGAGATGATGTTTGTTTCCATGATCTCTTCGATGGACATTTCATCATCCTGAGCAAGAAGAAGGTCTTTTACGGTGACCAGACCAATCAGCGTACGGTCTTTGGTAACGTAGCAGGTGTAGATCGTTTCCTTATCCACACCGGTGCGGCGGATGCGGAGGATGGATTCCTCCACCGTCATGGACGGGCGAAGGGAAACATATTCGGTTGTCATAATAGAACCGGCGGAATTTTCGGGATAGCGCAGGATTTCATTGATGTTCTTGCGCATTTCCGGATCGGCCTGCGATAAAATCCGCCTGACAACATTGGCGGGCATTTCCTCGACAATGTCAACGGCATCATCGACATATAGCTCGTCGATCACCTCTTTCAGCTCCGAATCGGAGAAGCCGCGGATCAGCAGCTCCTGCGCTTCCGGATCCATTTCGACGAAGGTTTCCGCAGCCTGCTCCTTGGGCAGAAGACGGAAAAGCAGGGGAAGGTGGTCTTCCTCCAGCTCGTCGAAGATTGAGGCGATGTCGGATGGATTCATCGTGATTAGGATATCACGGATTGTTGAATACTTTTTCTCCGCCAAAAGCGCTTCGAGCGTGCTTTCAACGGTGACACTGTGTTCTGCCATCGGTCCTTACCTCCTGAAACATAAGCTATGGTCAGAGATTTGGAAGCCGGCACGGCAGACCTGTTGGTTACAGGGAACGACCCACACGGATGCGGAGTCTTCCCCGAGGACTTCGGCCTACCGCATTGCCGTTGCTACTCCCAGCATCCATGACGCGTTCCCTCCTTTATCAGTCAATTTGAGCTTTTGCCCTATCTTTTATCTTATTCCCCGAAGAGGTTTTTGTCAAGTAAAAACAGACGAATCAGCGGAGAATTGTCCTTTTTGAAGCAACCCATCCCACATTTTTTGCCAAAAAATGCAACCATTGCGCCAAAATGGTCAAAAGACAGAATTCAAAGCGGAAAATACAACATTTTTATCAGAATATCGCTTAGACAGTTGCAATTTTTTGTGCAAAGTATTATAATACAAAATATAGATTATACAGAGGGAAGTGTTCCCGAAGGAGGCAGATATGGAGCAAAACCTGCAAACCACGCTAAAACGCTTTTCCGACGGCGATGAATTGCACGCATATACCTATCTTGGCTGCCATAAAGCAGAACGTGACGGTGTTTCGGGATATGTGTTCCGCGTCTGGGCACCGCGGGCGCGTGGCGTCAGCGTCACCGGCGACTGGAACTTCTGGAACGAAGACGATCTGCCGATGAAATGGGTAAAAAACGGTATCTGGGAGGCTTTTTCCGTTTATGCCAAAGAGGGCGATGCCTATAAATTCTGCGTTCGAAAGCCCGATGGCCGGAAGGTCTATAAAAGTGACCCGTATGGCTTCCGCACACAGGCACTGCCGGAAAACTCCAGCCGCGTCTGCACGCTGGAGGGCTATACATGGACAGATGCCGTTTACCGCCGCCAGCAGGGAAAGAAAAAACTGCTGGACAGCCCCATGAACATCTATGAACTGCATTTCGGCTCATGGAAGCGCAAGGAGGACGGAAGCTGTTTCAATTACGAGGAAATGGCGGACGAGCTGATTCCCTATCTGAAGGATATGGGCTATACGCATATCGAGCTGATGCCGTTGTCGGAATACCCCTATGAACCCTCTTGGGGCTATCAGGTGACCGGCTACTACGCGCCGACGGCGCGTTACGGGGAACCGAAACAACTGATGAAATTTGTGGATCGCTGTCATCAGGCGGGAATCGGTGTTCTGCTGGATTGGGTGCCCGCGCATTTCCCAAAGGATGAAAACGGCCTGTATGAGTTTGACGGCACCTGCTGCTATGAGCTGTCGGATCCGATGATGAACGAGCATCCGGATTGGACAACCAGAATTTTCGATTTCGGAAAAGGGGAGGTGCAATCCTTCCTGATCTCCAATGCCGTCTATTGGCTGGAAATGTACCATATTGACGGCTTGCGTGTTGATGCGGTTGCCGCGATGCTCTATCTGGACTATGGCAGACGGGAGTATCACCCCAACAAATACGGCGGAAAGGAAAATCTTGAAGCGATTGCCTTTTTACGGAAGCTGAACCGTGCCGTATTCTCCGTCCGCCGGAATGCCATTACCGCAGCGGAAGAATCCACGGCGTTTCCGATGGTCACCAAACCGGATTATGACGGCGGCCTGGGCTTCCTGTTCAAATGGAACATGGGCTGGATGAACGATATGCTGCAATACATGTCGCTCGATCCGCTGTTCCGCAAGGGCTGCCACAACAATCTGACGTTTTCCATGACCTACGCTTATTCGGAGAACTTTATCTTACCTCTGTCACATGATGAGGTCGTGCACGGCAAGTGCTCCCTCATCAATAAGATGCCCGGAACCTATGATGAAAAATTCAACAATCTGCGTGCATTTTACGGTTTCATGATCGGACATCCCGGAAAGAAACTGAGCTTTATGGGCAACGAGTTTGCGCAGTTCATCGAATGGAAATACGATCAGGAGCTGGACTGGATGCTGCTGCAATATGACCGTCACCGTCAGATGCAGAGCTATGTTCGTGACCTGAACCATTTCTATCTGGAAAACAGTTGCCTGTGGAACAACGATTCCGATTGGCGCGGCTTTAAGTGGATTTCCACAGATGACCGCGACAACAGCGTTGTTGCTTTCCGCCGGATCGATCGCCGCGGCAGAGAATTGATCTGCGTGTGCAACTTCTGCCCGGTCAAGCGCGAGCATTACCGTCTCGGACTTCCCAGACAGGGAAAATATGAGCCGATTTTCAACAGCGACGATGTATGCTACGGCGGCAGCGGAACGGAGCTGCCGATTGTTGTTGCAGAAAAAACCCCAATGCACGGGCTGCCGTTCTCGGGTGAATTTACGCTTGCGCCCATGTCGGCAACATTCTATAAACGGAAAATAACCCCGCGAAAAAAGAATATCGACAAGGAGAATTGAGCATGAACTTTCAGAAAAAGCATTGTGTAGCCATGCTTCTGGCCGGCGGCCAGGGCAGCCGTCTGATGGTATTGACGGAAAACACCGCAAAACCTGCAGTTCCCTTCGGCGGAAAATACCGCATCATCGATTTCCCTCTGTCCAATTGCGTCAACTCCGGTATTGATACGGTCGGCATTCTGACACAGTATCAGCCGCTGGAGCTGAACGAGTATATCGGAAACGGCCAGCCCTGGCGTCTGAACCGCTCCCACGGCGGTGTGCAGGTGCTTCCTCCCTATGCCAGAAGCAAGAAGTCCGAATGGTACAAGGGCACGGCCAACGCGATCTATCAGAATATTCCGTTTATCGAGCGTTATGATCCGGATAATGTTCTGATTCTCTCCGGCGACCATATTTATAAGATGGATTACGCTGCGATGCTGAAGTATCACGAGCAGCAGGAGGCGGATTGCACCATTGCCGTCCGCACGGTTCCCATCCAGGAAGCAAGCCGCTTCGGCATTATGAATACAAATGAAGACGGCTCGATCTACGAATTTGAAGAGAAGCCGAAGAAGCCGAAGAGCACGAACGCTTCCATGGGCATTTACATTTTCAAATGGAGCGTCCTGCGTGAATACCTGATCGCGGACGAGGAGGATCCAAGCTCTGAAAACGATTTCGGAAAGAATGTCATTCCGGCACTGCTGAATTCCGGACACCGTATGTTCGCATACAAATTCCAAGGCTATTGGAAGGATGTCGGAACCATCAGCTCCCTTTGGGAAGCCAATATGGATCTGCTCGGAACAAGTCCGGAATTCGACCTTAGTATGGAAAAGGGCGGCCGCATTTATGCCAGAAACCTTGCGCTGCCTTCCAGCTTTATTGCAAAGTCCTCTAAGAATATCAACAGCCTGATTGCGGAAGGCTGCGGCATCTACGGAACGGTCATCCACAGCGTAATTTCCGCCGGTTGCACGGTAGAGGAGGGAGCGCTGGTGGAAGACAGCGTGATTATGCCGAATGTTTTCATTGAGGCCGGCGCGATCATCCGCCATGCCATTATCGGCGAGGACTGCCATATTTGCCGCGGCGCGGTAATCGGCGGCAGCTTTGCGCCGGATGAAGAGAAAAAAATCAGTGTTGTCGGCAAAGCGAAAACGATTGCCGCCAACGAGACCGTCAAACCCGGCGAAATATACTGAGAATCGGAAAGGGAGGGTTCAGACCATGAATACAATGGGTATTATCTTTGCGAATATTTATGACAGCTCCCTCGGCGAGCTGACCAACAAGCGCACGATGGCTTCACTTCCCTATGGCGGACGTTACCGTCAGATTGACTTTTCCCTGTCTAATATGACGAATTCCGGTATTCGGCATATCGGCATTATTACAAAGTACAACTATCAGTCTCTGATGAACCATATCGGCTCCGGTCAGGAGTGGGATCTGGATCTGGAGGAGGGCGGACTGGAATTCCTTACGCCCTATGCGACCGATCATAATGCCAGCTACCGCGGAAAGCTTGAAGCGCTCAATTCGGCAATGAGTTTTTTGAAAATTGCCAAGGAAGAATATGTTGTGCTTGTGGACAGCGGCGTGCTGTGCAATATTGATTTCAGAGAGCTGGTTGCAAACCACATTGCCTCCGGAGCGGATGTGACCGTCTGCGTGAAAGAGGGAATTTGCAACGGTGTAAAACAGTTGGACATGGCGGTTCAGGCGGATGAAAACAACCGTGTGACGGATATCGCCGTAGATTACTGTGCAGGCGAGAAATATCTGGCGTCCATGGGCATTTTTGTGATCAGCCGCAAGCTGCTGATGGAAAAGGTTACGGAAGCGGTTGCGCATAATCGTTACCGCTTTGAGCGGGATCTGGTCATGTACGGCTTTGCTGAAACGGGCATGAAAGTAAATACGTATCGATTTAACGGTGTTGCCCTGTTTAATGAAAGCACTGCGGAATATTTCCATAACAATTTTGCACTTCTTGATGCAAAGATCCGCAGGGATCTGTTTAAAAAGCCGAATCAAACGATCTACACAAAGGTTCGAAACGAACTGCCGACCTATTATGGTGAGGAATCCGAGATCGATGACTGCATGGTTGCCGACGGCTGTGTGCTGGAGGGCAAGGCAACGCATTCCATCCTGTTCCGCGGCGTAAAGCTCGGGAAAGCGGCCTCGGTAAAAGACAGCATCCTGATGTCGGATGTTTCCATCGGAGAAGGGGCGGAGCTGGAATATGTGATTCTAGATAAAGATGTCAGTGTTGGCGCGGGCATCAAGCTGCGCGGAACGTACGAGCATCCGCTGGTGCTCAAAAGAGGAGAAAGCGTATGAAAATTGCTATGGTGGCTTCGGAGGCGGCTCCGTTCGTCAAAACAGGCGGCCTCGGAGATGTGATGCAGGCGCTCCCGGCGGAATTGGCAAAAATCAAGGGGAATGAGGTTTGTCTGTTCCTGCCGTACTACAAGAGAATCAAGCAGAATCCAAAAATCGAAGTGGAATATGTGAATTCATTTTCCATGGAGCTTTCATGGCGCGAGAGCTATGTCGGCATTTTCCGCCTGAAAACACGCAAAAAGAAGCTGCAAATCTATTTCATTGACAACGAGTATTATTTCGGCGCCCGCGATACCATCTACGGCGACTTTGATGACGGTGAACGCTTTGCTTATTTTTCCAAAGCTGTGATGGCGGCGCTGTATTCTATCGACTTTAAGCCGGATATTCTGCACTGCCATGATTGGCAGGCGGCCATGGGCGTCATCTACTGCCGCGCTCTTTACGGCAGTTGGTGCCCATATACCAAAACCGTCTTTACCATCCACAATGTAGAATATCAGGGCTGGGCAGAAACGGCGTTCTTTGACAATACGCTTGGCCTGCCGGAAGCTTATCGCGGTCATCTGACCTTTGACGGCGCGATCAATATGATGAAAGGTGCCATCGAAGTGGCTGACATCGTGACAACGGTGTCCAAAACCTATGCGTCAGAGCTGCATTATCCGTACTATGCGCACCGCTTGGACGGCGTGCTGCGCAAGGCATGGCTCTGGGGCATTACAAACGGGATTGATACAACCGTGTTCAATCCCGAAACCGATCCGGCGCTGAAGTTCAACTACAGCGCAAAGAAAATGGCAGGCAAGTGGGACAATAAGCGTGAGCTGCGCAAGGAGCTGGGGCTGCGCACCGATACCGATGCGCCGATCCTTGCCATGGTTTCACGTCTTGCCGGCCACAAGGGCATCGATCTGCTGTGCTATATCTCCAACCGCCTGATGCAGCGGGAGATTCAGCTCGTGATTGTCGGTACCGGTGAGAAGCAGTATGAATATGCGCTCAGTGCGCTTGCCCGTCAGAATCCGGGACGTGTTGCTGTGTGCCTCAAGTTCGATCCGGCGTTGGCCTCCCGTGTTTATGCGGGCGCGGATATGTATATGATGCCGTCAAAATCCGAGCCTTGCGGCCTTTCCCAGCTCATTGCCATGCACTACGGCACGGTTCCCATTGTCGCCTCCACCGGCGGTCTGCGCGATACCGTCCTGCCCTATAACAGCACGACCAAAGAGGGAAGAGGCTTTACCTTCCAGAGCTATAATGCAGATGATTTCCTCGGCGCGATCGACCGCGCAGTCAATCTGTACTATAACGGGCGCGACGAATGGAACAGCCTTGCACAGCACGATATGGAAATTGATTTTAGCTGGGCGGTTCCCGCTGCGGAATATATGCAGCTTTATACAGAGTTAAGAAATAAATAATTGACTTTTGTCATTTTTTAGGAGGATCCATGAAGAAGCAAACACCCAAAGCAGTATTGGATGCACAGGAAAACAAGAATTTAATGCAGGAACTCGATGACATGATGCGCCGCCTGTTCGGCTGCAGCCTGAGTGATGCAACCGAAAAGCAGGTATACCGCGCATTGTGCAATCTGATTCGGGAATATCTGACGACGAAGAACGGCGAATTCAATAACGCGGTTTCCGGACAGGAGCAGAAGGAAGTCTACTATATGTCGATGGAATTCCTTGTCGGCACCAGCCTTCGCAACAACCTTTTTAATCTCGGCTTGGAAAAAGAATTCCGTGAGGGCTTAAAGGCAGCCGGATTTGACATTGACGCGATCTATGAGCTGGAACCGGATGCGGGTCTGGGTAACGGCGGTCTGGGCAGACTGGCTTCGTGCTATATGGATGCGGCCACCGGATTGGGCTATCCCGTTACCGGTTACTCCATCCGCTATGAATTCGGCATTTTCCGCCAGAAGATCGTCGACGGCTGGCAGATGGAATTCCCGGATAACTGGCTCGAAATGGGCGATGTCTGGCTCCGTCCGCGAGAGGACGACGCGGTCGAGGTCCGTTTTGGCGGTGAAGTCCGTGAATGGATGGACAACGGAAAGTTCAAGGTCGCACAGGTCGGCTATAATTCTGTGATTGCCGTGCCGCATGATCTGTTTATCTCCGGATATAACAGTGAGAGCGTGAACCGCCTGATTCTTTGGAGCGCCAAACTGCCGCAGAGCTTTGACATGGCAGCCTTCTCCCGCGGTGATTATGTCCGCGCATTGGAACGCAATGCAATGGCAGAGACGATTTCCAAGGTGCTTTATCCGGCAGACGACCATATTCAGGGCAAGCGTCTGCGCTTGAAGCAGCAGTATTTGCTGGTCTCGGCTTCTTTGCAGAGCATTCTGAAAAAGCATTATAAAAAATACCATACCTTTGACAATCTGGCAGACAAGGTCGCCATTCACATCAACGATACGCATCCGGCGCTTTGCGTTCCGGAACTGATGCGGATTCTGGTCGATGAGTATGAATATGGCTGGGATAAGGCGTGGGAGATCACCTGCAAGACCCTGTCCTACACCAACCATACGGTTATGAGCGAGGCACTGGAGCGCTGGAATGTGGATCTGTTCCGCGAGCAGCTTCCCCGTGTATACTCCATCTGTCAGGAGATCAACCGCCGTCTTGTGGAGGAACTGAGCGCAGTTTATCCCGACGATTGGGCAAAGATCAATTATATGGCAGTGATTGCGAACAATGAAATCCGCATGGCGAATCTTTGCCTTGCTGCCTGCCATAAGGTCAACGGCGTTTCCAAGCTGCATACGGACATCCTGCGCAACGGCATTTTCCGCGATTACTGCCAGTTGACACCGGATCGTTTCCTGAATGTCACCAACGGCATTGCCTATCGCCGCTGGCTGTGTCAGTCCAATCCGCTTCTGACAGATTATCTGACCGACATCATCGGAGACGGCTTCAAGCGGGATGCGCGAAATCTGGAGGACCTTCTGAAATATCAGGATAACGATGAAGTCCTTGCCAATCTGCGTGCCATCAAGAGAAAAAATAAGGAACGTTTGGCAGCACTGATTGCAAAGCGCAATGGCATCAAGGTCGATCCCGACTCCCTGTTTGATATCCAAATCAAGCGTCTGCATGAATATAAGCGCCAGCTCCTGAATATCCTTCATGTGCTGCATCTGTATAACGAGATCAAGGCAAATCCCAATGCCGACTGGACGCCGCGTACCTTTATCTTTGCGGCAAAGGCTTCGGCCGGTTATATCCGCGCAAAGCAGACCATCAGCCTGATCGTTGCGGTATCCAACTTCATCAATGCCGATCCGGAAGTCAGGGATAAGATCAAGGTCGTCTTTATGGAAGACTACAAGGTCTCTCTGGCGGAGGTCATTATTCCGGCGGCGGATATTTCCGAGCAGATTTCCGTCGCGGGCAAGGAAGCCTCCGGCACCGGCAACATGAAGCTGATGATCAACGGTGCGGTTACTATCGGTACGCTGGACGGCGCGAATGTTGAGATCCATGAACAGGTCGGCGACGACAATATCTTCCTGTTCGGTATGAAGGCGCATGAGGTTGAGGAGCTTTGGCAGCGCGGCTACAGACCCGGCGAGTTCCTTTCTCCGGAACTGCAGAAGGTGCTGGATATGCTGACCTCCGGCATTCTCGGGCAGCGTTTTGATGATCTGGTCGCCTCCCTGCTTACCGGCCGCTTCGGAACGGCAGACCCGTATATGACAATTGCGGACTTCAGAGACTATGCACGGGCACAGCGCTTGGTGAGCGAAACCTACCGTGATACGAAGAAATTCACCAATATGTCTCTGGTCAATATTGCCAAGGCAGGCATTTTCTCCTCTGACCGTGCGGTCGAGGAATATGCAAAGCAGATCTGGTATCTGAAAAAGTAATATGCGTATTTTATTTGACAGCAGAAAACCGCAGTATAAGACCCCGTTCGGAACGATCCGGACGGGGCAATGCTGCATCATGCACATCTATATTCCAAAAGATTGCGGTGCGACCGGCGTGCGATTGATGCTGGAGGACTGCAATTACGCTCCGACAGACCGCTACGAATTCATAAAAGAATCGCAGACGGAGGACAATGATATTTACCGCTGTGAATTCACGCGATCCGAATGCGGACTGTACTATTACTGGTTCTATGTAACTAAGGCCGACGGCGGCTTCCGCCTGTTTCGAGAAGGAGACGGAACCAATATGGAAGCCGGCGATAAGTGGCAGCTCAGTGTGATTCCGGAGGATTTTGCAACGCCCGATTACGCAAAGGGGGCGGTCATGTATCAGATTATGCCGGATCGCTTTTGTAAAAGCGGTGTGTGCGATCTGAGCGAGAAGCTCCGTCCGTTCACCGTGCATGAAAATTGGAATGATATGCCGAACTATACACCGGATGCGCAGGGAAATTGGTGCAGTGATTTTTTCGGCGGGAACCTGAACGGTGTGCGTGAGAAGTTGCCGTATCTCAAGCGCTTGGGTGTTGGCATGATCTATTTTAATCCGGTATTTATGGCGTATTCCAATCATCGCTACGATACCGCAGATTATAAACGGATCGATCCCATGCTCGGAACGGAAGCAGACTTCCGCGCCCTGTGTGAGGAAGCGCATTTAAACAATATTCGAATCATTCTGGACGGGGTCTTTTCTCATACGGGCAGCAACAGCGTCTATTTTGATGCACAGCATATTTTCGGAAACGGCGCCGTCAGCAATCCCGACTCTCCCTATCGGAGCTGGTACCGCTTCCGCAGCTATCCGAATGACTATGAGTCGTGGTGGAATATGCCGACACTTCCGAATGTGGAGGAATTGTCACAAAGCTATATCAACTACATCATTGAAGATGAAGATTCCGTGATTGCGCATTGGCTGAGGCTCGGAGCAGACGGCTTCCGACTGGATGTGGTCGATGAGCTGCCGGATGAATTTGTGCTGAAATTGAAAAGACGGCTGCGCGAGCTCAAGCCGGATGCTCTGCTGATCGGAGAGGTGTGGGAGGATGCCTCCAACAAACGAGCCTATGGTGTTTCCCGGCGATACTTTGTCGATGCGGAGCTGGACAGCGTGATGAATTATCCGTGGCGCACCGGAATCATTCGCTATGTGCTCGGCGAGGATGACGGAAGCGCCTTGGGCGAGAGCATCATGTCGATTGCGGAAAACTATCCGCCGCAGGTGCTTGCATGCCTGATGAATCACCTCGGAACACATGATACGCCGAGAATCCTGACCGCATTGAGCGGCGAATACGGCGGAGAGAGCAAGGAGGAGCGGGCGATAAAGGTTCTTTCTCCCGAAAACAGAGCCAAAGCAAAGCAGCGG
>JAEDKB010000027.1 GCA_016296045.1 Oscillospiraceae bacterium | reverse complement strand
CGCGCACCTTCAAAACAGCCTTTGCGGAAGATTCCGCTTTCTCCGCATGGAGCAGCGAAATCGTCATAGCGATAAAATTTATGATCGATGCCGCGGTTCCGAGCAGTGCGCCAAACAAAACCGTCCGATCGTATCGTCCGATCAGAACGAAAACCCCGACCATCAGCGCTGAAAGCGCAATCGAGATCAAAAACAGCGGCAGCAGCGATCGGAGCGTTGATGAAATTTTATTTTGCTTTTCCGTCGCTCTCACCGTCCTTCCCCGAAGCTGTCGGATCCGTGTAATTGATATATTTGAGGATATAGGTTATCATACTGTAAAACCCTGTCAAAACGCCGAGCACAATTGCCGTAATCAGCACCCATTTGCCCCATCCGCAGCGATTGTTCAGGTACCATCCGCCTAAAATCAGCAGCCCGGCCGGACAAACCAGGCAGAATCCTGCCTGTAAAATAAAATTGATTGCATAGGCGATACGCAACAATTTTTTTGGCATATTTTCACCCTTTTTCGTGAAAAACAATTCTTCCCTTTATATTGCATTCTACCACAATCCGACATAATTGACAACCGTCTTTTCCAAGATTTCACAAAATCTTCACTGTTGAAATTTTCCCTCGCAGGCAGTTGACTTTCTGTCGCTATTCCACTATAATTGTAACCAGATTTTTTAAGGGGTGTGATCGGCATGACGCATACGGCAGAATTTATCAGCCGCTGCGCCGTCTCTATGCCGTTTTTTGCCCCCTGATGCTTTGTCTTTCAAGGGGCAGTTGCCATATGCAGCTGTCCTCTTTTTATTTTTACCGTAAGAGGTGTAATTATGAAACTTCATTCCGAAACATTATGTATTCAGGCAGGCTATGCCCCGAAAAACGGTGAGCCGCGCCAGATTCCGATTATTCAAAGCACAACTTTCCGCTACGAAACCGCCGATGCCATGGCAAAGCTCTTTGACTTAGAGGACAACGGCTATTTCTACTCCCGTCTGGCCAATCCGACCTGTGACGCGGTAGCGGCAAAGATCGCGGCATTGGAAGGCGGCACCGCCGCCATGCTGACCGGCTCCGGTCAGGCAGCTACCTTCTTTGCCGTTTTCAATATTGCAGGCAACGGCGACCATATTGTCAGTTCTACTTCGATTTACGGCGGCACCTACAATCTGTTTGCCGTTACAATGAAGCGCATGGGCATTGAGTTCACCTTTGTGGATCCGGATTGCAGCGAAGAAGAATTGAACGCGGCCTTCCGTCCGAATACAAAGGCGGTGTTCGGTGAGACGATTGCCAACCCCGCGCTGACCGTCCTCGATATTGAAAAATTTGCCAAGGCCGCACACGCGCACGGCGTTCCGCTGATTGTGGACAACACCTTCGCAACGCCCGTCAACTGCCGCCCGCTTGAATGGGGCGCGGACATCGTAACCCATTCCACTACAAAGTACATCGACGGTCATGCTGCCGCCCTCGGCGGATGCATTGTTGACGGCGGCAAATTTGACTGGGCACGGTATCCCGACAAATTCCCCGGCCTGTGCACACCCGACGAAAGCTATCACGGTGTCGTCTACGTTGAGCGCTTCGGCAAGGAGTGCGCGTTCATCACCAAGGCGACCGCTCAGCTCATGCGCGACTTCGGCTCCGTGCAGTCCCCGCAGAATGCGTTTTATACCAATCTCGGGCTGGAAAGTCTACCCGTTCGGATGCGTCAGCACTGCCAAACCGCGCAGAAGGTTGCTGAATTCCTGCAAGGTCATGAGAAAGTCTCGTGGATCAGCTATTGCGGCCTGCCCGGTGACAAATACTACGAACGTGCAAAAAAATATATGCCGAACGGTTCGTGCGGTGTGATTTCCTTTGGCGTGAAGGGCGGACGCGAAGCAGCCGCACGCTTTATGGAGCATTTGCAGCTTGCCGCCATTGAAACCCATGTTGCCGATGCGCGCACCTGCTGTCTGCATCCGGCCGGCACAACCCACCGCCAGATGAGCGATCAGGAGCTGGCAGCCGCCGGTGTCTCCCCCGATCTGGTGCGTCTGAGCTGCGGCTTGGAGAATGCCGATGACCTGATTGCCGACATCGCGCAGGCGCTGGAGGCAGTCTGATGGAAATCACCTACCGCGCAGCAAGACCCTCCGACGCGGCGCAGCTTCTCTCCTTTCTGAAAGCCGTCGGTGGCGAGAGCGACAATTTATCTTTCGGCGCGGACGGGGTTCCTTTCTGCGCGGAGCAGGAGGAGCATTTTCTGGAAAACCTGAGCAAAGACAGCCGCTCCGTCATGCTGCTTGCCCTTGACGGCGAGACCATTGTCGCCAACGGCTGTATCGAGGGATACAAGAATCTTCGGTTTCGCCACCGCTGCAATCTTGCCATCTCCGTGCGAAAGCCTTACTGGGGAAACGGCATCGGCAGCGAAATGATGCGACGGCTGATCGCTTTTGCAAAGGAATCCGGCGCGGAGGTCATTTCTTTGGAGGTGCGCTCCGACAACGAACGTGCCAAAGCGCTCTACCGCAAGTTCGGCTTTACCTGCTACGGTGTCTATGAAAAGTTTTTTAAGCTCGGAGATGCCTATTTCAGCGCGGATTATATGAACCTCTATTTATAAAAAACACGCAAAGGAGCATTTCAAAATGCCCATTAAAATACCAAACGATCTTCCGGCTACCGCCACATTACAAGGTGAGAATATCTTCGTTATGCCGGAAAACCGTGCCACAACACAGGATATTCGTCCGCTGGAGATTTTGATCCTCAATCTGATGCCGACCAAGATCGAAACCGAGACACAGTTTGCCAGACTGCTCGGCAACACGCCTCTGCAGGTGCATCTGGAGTTTTTGCACACGCGCTCCCATGTGGCAAAAAATGTCTCTGCGGAGCATTTGTTTACCTTTTATAAAACCTTTGATGAGGTCAGCGATCATAAATATGACGGAATGATTATTACCGGCGCGCCGGTGGAGCTGATGCCCTTTGAAGAGGTGGAGTATTGGGACGAGCTTTGCCAGATTATGGAGTGGAGCAAGTCCCACGTCCACAGCACCCTGCATATCTGCTGGGGCGCACAGGCCGGTCTGTACTACCATTACGGTATTCAGAAGCATCGTCTGCCCGAAAAGCTGTTCGGCATCTTCCCGCACCGCGTGGAGTATAAAAACCCGATTTTGCTGCGCGGCTTTGATAACGAATTCATGGTACCGCATTCCCGACATACCACCGTTCTTCGGGAGGATATCGAAAAAGTTCCGGAGCTGAAAATCGCGGCAGTCTCCGACGAGGCCGGCGTTTACGCGATCTTTACGGCAGGCGGTCATCAGGTTTTTCTGACCGGACATTCGGAGTACGATCCGGACACGCTGAAGCGAGAATACGAGCGTGACAAGGCCTTGGGGCTTCCGATTTCCGTGCCGAAAAACTATTTCCCAAACGATGACGATACGCAGCCTCCCATGGTCACATGGCGTGCTCATGCGCACCTGCTGTTTTCCAACTGGCTGAACTATTTCGTCTATCAGACCACGCCTTTCGATTTTGCAAAATAACAGCGGAGAAGCCGCGCAGAAAACGGCTTCTCCGTATCTATGGGAATGATCGCAATGGATACAAGAATCGTTGATGCGGAGATCACACTGATCCCGTACTATCCGAATTATGAAACCGCATTTGCATGGTATCAGGATTACGATGTGTGCAAACAGGTGGACAATATCGACTATCTGTATTCCATGGATCGCTTAAAGGCAATGTATGGATTTTTAAGCACCCATGGCGACTGCTTTTATATCGAGTACCGGGGAACCCTCGTCGGAGATGTCACATTGAGAGATAACGGCGAGATCTCAATTGTTATCTGCAAAGGGTATCAAAATAAGCATATCGGGAGGCGCTGCATCCTTGAAATGATTCGGCTGGCGAAAGAAAAGGGGTTTCAGCAGGTAACCGCGAATATTTATCGTTTCAATACGCAAAGCCAAAAAATGTTTCTGTCCGTCGGTTTTGAGCAAACTGGGGAAGAATGGTATCGGTTCTGTGTAAAATAACGAAATCCGGCTGATTGCGTCAGCCGGACTTCGTTATTTTATTTTAACTTGGCAGACCTTCAGAACTTCCAGCGCTGCCTTGTGACCCTGCGGCGTTTCTCCCGCGCAGCAAGAGGGATCCACATACACCGGCAGCTTCGGGCAGAAGGTCTTAATGAGCAATGCGTTGGTAATCACGCAGGCATCTGTGCATACGCCAATCAGCTCCACCGCATCGATTTCGCCCATATCAACAAGATCCCGTACGGTTTGCCCCAGCTTCAAAGAGCCGTAGGTGTGCTTTTCAATGATTTCCGAATTTTCCTTAAAAATCAGGCCGTCTGCCAAGCTGTGCCCCCATGTTCCTCTTTTACAATGCTCTCTCGGATCATTTTTCCCCTCCTGCCCGGAAAGGAATTTTTGGTTATGCGTGTCCAAGGTATATATTACGCGCTGTGCCTGCCTGATTTTCTCATTGACGGCAGGCAGAATCATCTGTGCCTCTTGCGTTCCCTTTTTCCCTGTCACAAAATCATTTTGCATATCGACAACAATCAAAAGCGTGTCCATTTTCAAAAAACTCCTTTTCATTCATTCGGTCGTTTCATAAGTATTATGTCTCATTCAATCAGGTGTCAGCCAAACAAACGGAAAAAAGTTTTCATACTAATTCTTAATAAAAACCTTTGGTTTTTATTAAGAAGACACCGCTATTCGCGTTGTCCTTTTGTGGCAAAAGCCACAAAAGTCGTCTCATGCAGTTCTTGACGCACCTTCGGTGCTATAAAAAGCTTTTCAAGCTTTTTATGAAGAACTAGTATCAAACCGATCATTCCGATTTGCTGTCTTTTTCCTTTTTACCACACAACACTGTAACTTTTTCAACACATTTGATTTTTCATATGCAAACACGGAAATTTATGTTAAAATAAAGCTATCATTCTTTTACAAAACAGACTTAGGAGGCTGCTATGGCCATTGGGCAGATATGTCTGCGGCGCGGTGAGGAAGCGGATCTCAAAGCCGGCGGACTGTGGATCTATGATAACGAAATCGACTGGGCGGATGACATCTGCGAAAACGGCGATGTTGTGGAGGTGTTGGACAGCCGTCTGCACTTCCTTGCAAAAGGGTTTTTTAACCGAAATTCCAGAATCACCGTGCGAATCCTGACGCACGACCGAGCAGAAACCATCGACGCTGATTTTTTTGCCCGCCGCATTCGTGCGGCATGGGAAAATCGCAGAAGCCTCGGCTTCCGCAATGCCTGCCGCGTGGTATTCGGCGAATCGGACGGTCTGCCGGGTTTGACCGTAGATAAATTTGACGACTGTCTTTCCTTCCAGATTGTGTCGTTGGGCATGGAAAAGCACAAGTGGGAGGTTGTATCCGCACTGTGTGACATTTTCTCTCCGCGCTGTATTTATGAGCGCAATGATGTTGCCGTGCGTGAAAAAGAGGGGATGCGGCAGCAAAAGGGCTGCGTCTACGGCAGCGTTCCGGAAGAGCTGGTCATCTGCGAGCATGACGCGCTGATGGCTGTGGACATTGAAAACGGTCAGAAAACCGGTCACTTCTTGGATCAGCAGGAAAACCGCGGCCGTCTGAAGCCTTATTGCGACGGAAAAAGCGTTCTGGATCTGTGCTGCCACACCGGCGGTTTCGCCATTCATGCAGCTCTTTATGGGGCGGAGCGTGTGGAAGCGGTCGATGTTTCGGAAACCGCACTGCAAATGGTGCGCGAAAACGCGGAGCGCAACGGTGTGTCGCAGCGCATGGAAACCGTCTGCGCAAATGTCTTTGATCTGGTGAAGCAGTACTGTGAGGAGGGACGCCGTTACGGTGTCGTCATCTGCGACCCGCCTGCCTTCGCCAAAAGCAAACGTGCGCTTGAGGCCGCTTACCGCGGCTATAAGGAGCTGAATCTGCGGTGTATGCATTTGTGCCAGCCGGGCGGCTTCCTTTTGACCTGCTCATGCAGCCAGTTTATGACTCAGCCCCTGTTTGAAAAAATGCTTCGTGACGCAGCAATTGACAGCGGCCGTACCGTCCGACTTCTGGAACGGCTGACGCAGTCACGCGATCATCCTGCCTCTCTGACCGAGGAACATTCACACTATCTCAAGGGCTGCATCCTGCAGGTCTTGTGATTTGAGCGAAAATGTGATAAAATATAATGTTGTGGAGCTTTTGCGTTTTTGCCGCTCTTCACACAATTCACCGAGGAGTGATCTCAAAATGTACCAGAAGATTGACGAGATTGTACGCCGTGCCGGCGAGCTTGTCCGTTCGGCACACAACATAGAAGACAGTGTGCAGGAAAAAACCTCCCACTGCGATCTCGTCACCAAATACGATTCCATGGTGCAAGAACAGCTTTCAAAGGAGCTTCTGGAGGCTTTCCCCGAAGCCGGTTTCTACGGCGAAGAAGGCGATATCTGCAACATTGAAGGAAAATCCGCCTATTTTATCGTCGATCCCATCGACGGCACAACCAATTTTATCCGTCACGCCCGTCATAGCTGTATTTCCGTCGGCTTTATGAAAAACGGCGCAATGGAATACGGCGCTGTCTATCAGCCGTATACGGACGAGCTGTTTACCGCGCAGCGCGGAAAGGGCGCCTTCCTGAACGGCAAGCCGATTCATATGCGCCGTGTGCCGCTGTCGGAAAGCATTGCCATGTTCGGCAGCGCCATCTACTACCGCGAAACGATTCCTGCAACAACGCGCATCATGGCGCAGCTGCTTCCGATTGTGTTGGATTTCCGCCGCAGCGGTTCTGCGGCGCTGGATATCTGCTATGTTGCCGCCGGCAGAGCCGACGTATTCTTTGAAGCCTGTCTTCGTCCGTGGGACTATGCCGCCGCAACTTTGATTGCGCAGGAGGCCGGCGGTGTGATTTCCGCACTGGACGGGACACCGCTTCGTTACTATGACCGCTGCTCCGTTGCCGTCGGCTGTCCCGAGAATCATGCGGAGTTGATTCAAATTGCCCTGAAAATCGCAGGAGAACCGAATATGAAAGGAAGAATCCGATGAAAAAAAGAATGCTCATCCTCGTCTGTCTTTTGCTCGTAATGAGTCTGCTGCTGCAAGGCTGCAGTCTCGGTTTGAGCCTGGTTCCGTTTGCAATTCTCGGCTCCAGCATCAGAAATGACTCGGAACCGTATCCGGAACCCTCAGTAGAAGATATTCTCCCGAATGTGGAGCGCCCCGAAGATTATCCGGAGCATACAAGCTTTGAGGACTATGACCGCGGCGAAAATGCCGAACTTGCACCGGTTTCCTTCTCGGAAATCAAATATGAGCGTCCCGATTCATCTGCACTGTGCAAGGCTTTCGGTGACGTGCAGGCAATGGTTGAGCGCGGCGACGATGCACAAACCGTTTTAGATGCATTTGACCCGGTTTATAAGGACTATCTCTACTTTGCAACCATGAGCCAGCTTGCCTATATCCGTTACACCCTCGATTTAAACGACACCTTCTATACCGATGAAAACAGTTGGTGCGAGGAGCAAGGTCCGCTGGTAGAGCAGGCACAGGAAAAATGCTACATTGCCATGGCTGACAGTGCTATCCGCGATGAATTGGAGTCGCTCTATTTTGAAGAAGGCTTCTTTGAGTACTATGACAATAACCAAGTCTATTCCAATGATCGCGTGGTCGAACTGATGCAGCAGGAGGCCGATCTTCAAAATCAGTATATGGCGCTGCAAAGCGACATGACGATCACATGGAACGGCAAGGAATGTCTGGTAGACGATCTTCTGAGTGACGAAAATCTGGAATACGGTGATATGCTCGAAATCTACCGCGCATATTACCAAAAATACAATCCGAAGGCTGCCGATCTGTATATTCAGCTTGTTCGCGTACGCAAGCAGATCGCGCAGGAGCTGGAATACCCCTCCTATGCGCATTTTGCCTATAGCTACACCTATGATCGTGATTATACGCCCGAACAGGCTGCGGACTATACCGCCGCGATTGCACGCGAGCTTTCTTCTCTGTACTACTCTGCGATTTACAGCAGCTACAGTGCCGAAATGGATGCCGATACCGTCATGTCCAAGCTCAAGGATACCGCCTATATCTTCGGCGGCAGCATCGCCACGGCCTATGATTACATGGTCGCTTACGATCTGTATGATCTGACGCAGTCCAGCAGCAAGATGCCCGGTTCTTATATGACTTACCTTCCCTCTTATGAGATGCCGTTTATGTACGTCTCCCCGACCGGAACCATTGACGATCTTCTGACTGCATCACATGAATTCGGCCACTTTGTAGACGGCTACGTCAACTGCAACGGAACCACCTCCATTGACTGCGCCGAGATCTTCTCTCAGGGTCTGGAATACCTGACACTTAACCGGGCAGACCTGACCACGCAGGAACGTACGTCGCTGACGGTTTCCAAGGTCGGCGATTCTCTGCTGACCTTCCTTTCACAGGCCTGCTACGCGGAATTTGAGCAGCGTGTTTTTGACCTGCCCGACAGTGAGCTGACCGCCGAAAACATCAACAAGCTCTTTTACGAATGCAACGAAGAGTTCGGCATGGGGATGTATGGGATGGAAGACATTCTTGCTCCCGGCTGGATTGACATTCAGCATTTCTTTATTGCGCCGTTCTATGTTATCAGCTATTGTATCTCCAACGACGCCGCTGTGCAGATTTTTGAAGCGGAAACAGAAGACGGCAGCGGTCTGGAGCTTTATGATACCCTGCTTTCCAACAGCTCCGGCAATACGATTCTTGCACTCATGGAGCAGGCGGATATGGAATCTCCCTTCGACGATGACCGCGCCGAGGAGCTGGCGGATTTCTTTATGGATTATCTGGAATAATTCCGGAAGGAGCCTTAAAACATGAGCGATGTGATTGCCGCGATTGCCACGGGAAAGTCTCCCTGTGCCATTGGAATTTTGCGGCTTTCCGGTTCCGGCTGCGCCGAAATCGCCGGAAAAGTTTTTACACTTGACTGCGGCAAGCCGCTGTCTGAAATACCGAATCGCAAGCTGATGCTCGGAAGCCTGCACGACCGTCAGGGACGGACGATCGATCAGGCCATGGCGGTCTATTGCCGCGCACCGCACAGCTACACGGGCGAGGACACCGTCGAATTGCAATGTCACGGCTCTCCTGCCATGCTGGCTGCCGGACTGGAAGCGCTTCTCTCTTCCGGCGCACGGCAGGCAGGTCCGGGTGAGTTTACCAAACGTGCGTTTTTAAACGGACAACTGGATCTGACGCAGGCAGAGGCCGTCATCGATCTGATCGATGCCGAAACCGCGGATGCCGCTGCAAATGCTGCCGGTCAGTTAGGCGGCGCTCTGCTTCGGAAAATCGATCCGCTCTACGATGAATTAACAAACCTGTGCAGTCATTTCCATGCCGTTCTGGACTATCCGGATGAAGACATTGAGGACTTTGGTTTGCAGGAGCTTGCCGATACGCTGCATGCCTCCGCCGCTGCATTGCAGGAAATGCTTGCCACCTACGAACGCGGACGGCACCTGAAGCACGGTGTAAAGGCCGTCCTGCTCGGCCGCCCGAATGCCGGAAAATCCTCTCTGCTCAATGCACTGGCAGGATATGAGCGCGTAATTGTCACGGACATTGCGGGTACAACCCGGGATACCGTAGAAGAGCCGGTTCGTCTGGGCAGCGTCCTGCTGCGTCTGACCGATACGGCAGGCATTCGCAATGCGGGCGACCGCATTGAAGCGCTCGGCGTAGCACGTTCCGAAGCCGCGGCACGCGAAGCGGAGCTTGCAATTTTTGTCTGTGACGGCTCTGAGCCGCTTACCGAAGAAGATCAGCGCGCCATCACTGCCGCAAAAGCCGCTCCCCACGCTCTTGCCGTTGTCAACAAATCCGATCTGAATGCCTGCATGAGCGCAGATGAGCTTCCGTTTGATACCGTGATCCGTCTGTCTGCGCGAACCGGTGAAAACCTCTCGCAGCTTCAGCAGACGATTGAGCAGTGGTTTGCGGGAAACAATTCCTGTGACGGTTCTATTCTGACCAACGCACGCCAATTCGGCGCGATCAGCCATGCTGCCGAGGCCATTTCCCGTGCCGAGTCCGCCCTTCGCCGCGGTATCACGCCGGATGCCATTGTGACCGATGTGGAAGATGCCATGCAGTCGCTCGGCGAAGTCACGGGACGCACCGTCCGCGAGGATATTACGAACCGAATTTTTGAACGCTTCTGCGTCGGAAAGTGAGCCTGTCATGACCTCCTGCTCTACCCTCCCGAATCGCTACAAAGGATCAGATTATGTAAACCTACACACCGATAAGAAGCTTTTTGGGCTTCTCAACGCCGTTTCCTTCCTGATCGGTGTCATCATGATATTTCTCGGCTGGCTTTGGCGCAGCTTTGAGCCGCTGCTGGAGCTGCTGAGACTGGGGCTCGGCTCCTACGGTCTTTGGCTCTTGTTTCTGGCTGCCGGAGTGCTCATTCATCTTGCTGTGCATCAATTCCTACACGGTTTTTTGATGCAGCGCTTTTCCGGTCTGCCCTCCTATTACGGACGAAAGGGTCTTGTTCTGAAATATGCCGGAAATCAGGGCTATTTTTGCCGCAGGCACTATCTTCTGATTGCGGTTGCGCCGGTTGTTTTCTCCGGTATTTTTCTCGGCGCTCTGACCATTTTGTTCGGAGGCGCATGGTTTTGGCTGTTTTTCTGCCTGCAAATCTTCAATTTCGGCAGCGCAGTCGGTGATTTTTACTTATTCGGCAAAGCGTTCCGCTCACCGCAAAACGCTTTGTTCCATGACGACGGCTTTGGCCTCGCCATTTTTACGGAGGAATCGGAATGAAGGATACACTGTTGCGTGAGTCGCAGCAGCTCGGTCTTTCTCTTTCGGACGAGCAGCTTTCGCTGTTTTGCCGTTTCGGAGAGGAGCTGCTGAAAAAAAATCAGGTCATGAATCTGACCGCAATCACGCAGCCGCAGGCGGTTGCGTCGCTGCATTTTGCCGACTGTCTTGCCCTGCTGAACATTGAAGATTTCAGAAACAAGCAGGTCATTGATGTCGGCTGCGGCGCCGGATTTCCCGGCGTGCCGCTGAAAATCGGTGAGCCAAGCATTCGCCTGACATTGCTTGACAGCTTGCAAAAACGGATTCTTTGGCTGAAAGAGACGCTCGACGGACTTGGCGTAGAGGCACAGTGCATTGCCTCGCGCGCCGAGGATTTTAAAGCAAGAGAGCAATTTGACATTGCAACCTCCCGTGCGGTTGCGCGGCTGAATGTTCTGGCAGAACTTTGCCTTCCGTTTGTGAAAGTCGGCGGCTGTTTTTTGGCAATGAAGGGGTCTGCTGCGCGTGAAGAACTGGATGAGGCGAAACACGCCATTAACATACTCGGCGGCAAGACAGAAAAAATTGCCGAATACCAAATCGGAGAGGCCGTACATCGTGTCGTTGTTATCCGAAAAATAAAACAGACCCCGACACAATATCCCCGTCGGTTTGCAAAAATCAAGCAGCAGCCGCTGTAAAGCAGCATCCCGTCTGCCGCGCCCTCCGCGCCGTCTTTTGCTGTGCTCTGCTTACAGAGTATATTTATAACTATCTCGCTAAGGATCTGATGATATGCGATATTTCGCAGGAGAATTTGATATTGCCGTGGTCGGCGCCGGTCATGCCGGAATTGAAGCAGCGCTGGCTGCCGCACGGCTCGGTCTTCGCACCGTTGTTTTTACCATCAATCTGGATGCCATCGGCAATATGCCCTGCAACCCTGCCATCGGCGGCACCGGCAAAGGGCATCTGGTGCGTGAACTCGATGCGCTCGGCGGAGAGATGGCAAAAGCCGCCGATGCCTGCTGCATTCAGTATCGGATGCTCAACCGCGGCAAAGGACCCGCCGTACATTCCCTTCGCGCACAGGCGGATCGCCGCCGCTATCAGGAACATATGAAGCACATTCTTGAGCGGGAACCGAATCTGGAGCTCAAGCAGGCGACCGTCACCGAGCTTTTGACGCAGGACGGAAAAATTTCCGGTGTCGTCACGCAGTTGGGTGCCGTCTACCGCGTCCGCGCCTGCATCATCGCTGCGGGCACCTATCTGGACAGCCGCGTTATCACCGGAGAATGCTCGATTCCCTCCGGACCGGACGGAATGCGCGCTGCATTAGAGCTGACCGGCAGTCTGAAAAAGCTGGGTCTGAAGCTGCGCCGCTTTAAGACCGGCACTCCGCCCCGCATCAATGCACGAAGCGTCGATTTTTCCAAAATGGAGGTGCAGCCGGGTGACGACAGCCCCGAACCGTTCTCCTTTTCCACAAAAACGGTTCCGGAAAATCGCGCAGTGTGCTATCTGACCTATACCAATGAGCGCACCCATGAGATCATCCGCGAAAATCTGGATCGCAGTCCCATTTATGACGGTTCGATCACCGGCATTGGGCCGCGCTACTGTCCCAGCATTGAAACGAAGGTCGTCCGCTTTGCTGACAAGCCGCGCCATCAGCTTTTTTTGGAGCCTTGCGGCCTGAATACCGACGAAATGTATCTACAGGGCTTTTCCTCGTCGCTTCCGGAGGATGTACAGCTTGCCATGCTGCACACCGTAGCCGGTCTGGAGCATGCGGAAATGCTCCGCCCTGCCTACGCCATCGAATATGACTGCGTTGATCCGACGGAGCTGTATGCCACACTGGAATGTAAAAAAGTTTCCGGTCTTTACGGCGCGGGCCAGTTCAACGGCTCCTCCGGTTATGAGGAGGCCGCCGTGCAGGGCTTTGTGGCAGGTGTCAATGCCGCGCTGAAGCTTCTGGGAAAAGAGCCGATGATCCTCAAGCGCTCCGACGGCTATATCGGAACGCTGATCGATGATCTTGTCACAAAGGGCACGGAAGAGCCGTACCGCATTATGACCTCGAGAAGCGAATACCGTCTGCTGCACCGGCAGGACAACGCTGATGAGCGTCTGACGGAAATCGGACATAAAATCGGTCTGATCTCCGACGAACAGCTTCAAAGTGTTCAGGAAAAATATGCGGCCGTTGCGCGTGAGATCCGCAGACTGGAATCCAGCGGCACGCCTGCAACGCCCGAACTGAACGCATTTCTTCAGCAGCGCGGCTCGTCAGCCGTAGTCAGCGCAGCAAGATTCAGCGATCTGCTGCGCCGTCCGGAGCTGGACTATGCCTGCCTTAAAGAATTTGACCGCTCCCGTCCGGAGCTTCCCGACGATGTCACGCAGCAGGTGGAAATCCGCATCAAATATGAAGGCTATCTGCGTCGTCAGGAAAAGCAGATCGAGGAATTTGCGAAAGAGGAAGCCCGTCTTCTGCCGCCGGATACGGATTATGATTCCATCGGCGGTCTGCGTCTGGAAGCACGTCAGAAGCTGTCGGAGATTCGTCCGCATTCCATCGGTCAGGCAAGCAGAATCTCCGGCGTCAGTCCTGCGGACATTGCCGTACTGCTGATTTATCTGGAGCATCGATCCACCTAAAAGGAGACCGTAGTATGGAATATGAAATCTCTTGCGGCGCGGTGATTTGGCGGCAGACAAAGCAGGGGCACGAATACCTGCTTGCCCAGCACGGAAGACATCACTGGAGTTTTCCGAAAGGGCATATGGAAGGCACGGAAACGGAGGCACAGACCGCGTTGCGCGAAATCCGTGAAGAAACCGGACTGATTGTTCAAATCGACACCTCCTTCCGCGAAGTCGTCCGCTATTCTCCCAGAGAAGGAGTCATGAAGGACGTTGTTTTCTTTATTGCCGTTCCTGTCAGCGGCACGGAACACCCGCAGGAGGGGGAAATTCGTCAGCTCGGCTGGTTTACCTATGAAGAAGCGCAGCCGCTCGTAACCTTCGCCACCGACGTTGATGTGCTTCACGCCGCTGAGCGCTATATTCTTGCCCACGAAAACAGCAAATGAATCCACAAACCCCGATCAGCCGGCAATGGCTGATCGGGGTTTGTATTATACGAATCATTCATAAAATCTTTGATGAAGATCTCGATTATGTAGAACAAATCAGCAGCTTGCAGCAAAAAGGGACTCGCCCTGAAGCCATCGCAGCAGC
>JAEDKB010000231.1 GCA_016296045.1 Oscillospiraceae bacterium | reverse complement strand
GGAAAGGGCAGCTTACGGCCACTCGGATGTCAGTTCTTCCCGGAGATATTCATACTCCAGAAGCTGCTCAAAATACGGCTGCCAACGGCGCACGATCTCAGCGCGCTCCAACGGGTCTGCTGTTTCTATGGAATGTTCGTTTTCTGTCAGCAAAAGCACATCCAGTGCAATGTCCTCCAGCATGAGTCTGCATAGTTCTTCTGCCGTTTCAATGCGCCGCGCGCTATCCACACAGTCATAATTCGTGGAAATATCCAGCAGGACATATCCCACCTTGTCTGACCATACAAGGTCAACGGCATCGCTTTCCTTCAGCCGTTCCGCAAACACCGAGATCACCTGTTCCAGCTTCTGTTTTTCCTGTTTTGTGTAGATCATAATAAGTTCCTCCTATGTGTGTTTGATCCGTCACAAATCATAGCATATAAAAAATTTTTTCTCACTTTTGCAGAAAACATCGAAATGCGCCCTATTTTCTTAGTGTAAGAACCTTCAAGCACCGTACCTTGACAACTGAACACCCATCTGGCAGGGAGATACAGCAACCGCGGACAGTATGCGACGATATGAGCGTACCCACGGCTTAACGCTGCACAGCAGCGACTGCAATACGCGCTCTTGACCGGAGCGCAGGAACGGACTGCCGGATGGCACAATTTGTTGAATTTCGCGTCATTGATCCGTAAAAGAAAATATAGGAGGTTTTATTATGTTGGATAACACAACAGCTACAAGCTCTGCTCTCAATACCGAACAACTTCTTACCGTCGATACGCCAACGCTTTGCAAACTTCTTTGCTGCGGACGCTATACCGCTATTCAGATTGGGGATCTCGCGCACGCACGTATCGTCACAAACAGCCGTGTTCTTTGGAGTGTACAGCGCATCAAGGAGTATGTCTACAAAATCGCCTGTTGATAGAACCTCCACAACAAACAAGAAAAGGTGATCTTCTATGGCAAGTTGCAAAAAAGACGCAAAGGGTCGGAAGTTAGGGAAGGGGGAAACCTATCGATCTGATGGCCGCTACTGCTACTCTTACACGATCTGCGGCGAACGAAAATGGCTCTATGCCTCTGATTTGGCTGAGCTGCGTGAGTTGGAACGAAGAATTGAACATGACAAAGATGACGGCATCCGCACGCAGGAAGCCTCTAAAATCACGCTCAATGATATGTTTGGAACTTATATTGCCACAAAAACCACGATTAAGACCAGCACCAGAGAAAACTATCTGTACCTGTGGAATAAATACATAAGGCCCACACCGCTTGCGCACCAGTCTCTTATCAACATCAAGACCAGCGACATCAAGAAACTCTATGGAGATCTTCTTGCAAACGGTTTTCGTACAAATTCCTTGGACAGTATCAACAATCTGGTGCATCCGACCTTGGAAATGGCAGTTGATGACGATCTGATCCGCAAAAATCCGAGCAAGGGTGTTTATCGGGCACTGAAAGAAAAGGACTGCAAAAAACGCGTCGCACTAACACTGGCGCAGCAGCAGGCTTTTCTAAATTACGTCAATCAGAGTCCAGTCTATCACCACTGGACGCCGATTTTTGTAACGCTTCTTGGCACCGGAATGCGTATCGCAGAATGCGTCGGCCTAACACAAAAAGACATTGATTTTGAAAACGAGCTTATTTCCGTCAATCACAATCTACTATATCGAAAGATTGACGGAAAATGCCGTTTCCTGATCTCAACGCCAAAGACAGCAAGCAGCATTCGCTTCATCCCGATGTGCCCAGAAGTCTTGGCTGAACTGGCTGGACTGATTGCTATTTTGGACACGCTCTACGATACACCCAGTCCAACGATTGACGGCTACACAGATTTCATCTTTCGGAACCGCTATGGAGACCTACTGAATCCCCACAGCCTGAATCGCGCGATTGAACGAATCATCCGAGACTACAACGCGGAGGAATTGAAGCTTGCCGAAGAAGATCAGCGACCACCGCTATTGCTTCCACACTTTTCCGTTCATAGTCTGCGGCATACGTTTTGTACGCGGATGTTTGAAGTCGAGTCCAATCACAAGGCAATCCAAACAATTATGGGACACGCCGAGATCAGTACGACTCTGGATATTTATACACATATCACAGAGGACACCCTCAAAAATTCGGTACAAAACATGAGTGCAAAAATCAAACTTTTCGGATAAGAAAAATTGGAATGCACAGGGCATCTGTGCATTCCAGCTTCATATTGTGTCATATTGAATTCCGAAAGTGTGTCAAAAACGTGTCAAATTGGGAATTTAATACATTTTAGCGCCCGCCGGAATGTGCGGATCGAGCATCAGAAGATGCAGCCGCTCCTCGCCGTTTTCGTGGTGGACAGCGGAGATGAGCATACCCTCAGAGGCAATCCCCATCATGGGTCTGGGCGGCAGGTTCGTGATGGCAACACACGTTTTGCCGACGAGATCTTCCGGTTCGTAGTATTCGTGGATACCGGAAAGAATCACTCTATCGGTTCCAGAACCGTCATCCAGCACAAATTTCAGGAGTTTTTTGGACTTCTTGACCGCTTCGCAGGCTTTGACCTTCACGGCGCGGAAGTCGGACTTGGAGAACGTCTCGAAGTCCACATATTCCTTGAACAGCGGCTCGATCTCGACGTTAGAAAAATCAATCGGCTCGTCCTTGACCTCGATCTCGACTGTGCTCGTCGCGCCGCCGATGATACCGGCTTCCTCCGGCTTTTTTGTCTTGGGAGCGTCCAGCGGCTTCATCGTGGGGAACAGAATAACGTCACGGATAGAGTCTGCGCCCGTCAGCAGCATCACCGTGCGGTCGATGCCCATGCCCA
>JAEDKB010000026.1 GCA_016296045.1 Oscillospiraceae bacterium | reverse complement strand
GAGTGTGCGCAGCACACGGGATTCTTGATGAAACTTTTTAATCAAGAATCAGTATTACAAAACAATAACGGGCTATCATAAATATGTCATAAAAAAACAGCGGTACGGAAAGCATTTCAAGTTCACCACTGATAAAAAAGGCAGCACTGCATGATCGGTCAGACAGTGCTGCAAAAAATCAATGATGTAATGTTTTTCAAACGGTCAAAAATAGCTGACTTTGATTCGTTTCCCCATTTGCCGCAGGCAGTTTGACAGCTCATCGACCAGATTCATCTTAATGTTAAAGTTGATCGGAAGGTCGGGATTCTGGTGGGACGGGTTGACGGCGCGCCCGACAAAGAAATTCACATCGGTTGCTTCCTCAAACAGAAGCCGGCAGATCAGTGACGCGCCGTCATGACCGAAGCTCCATTTTTCATAGAGCTTGTCTTTGTCCAAATGATCCTTCGCGTATTCCAAGACCTTGCTGACGGTAATGACACCCTCCGTTACAAGATCTACGCCCTCAATTTCAGCAATCGGCGGAACATCGGAGCGCTCAAACTTCAGACTTGCCTTTACCGGTTTGCGCAGATACTGCGCTGCAATGGAGGAAGTGGTTCCGCCGCATATAATGTGCTTGCCCTCTTTGCCAAAGAACAGCGACATCATACGGTTACAGTCGTCGCGGTTTGCCGGTGGTCCGAACAGAAGATTCATCGGTTCGCGCTTGCGAATCTTGACCACACAGGCGGTGGCATCGTCGCCGGGGCGGTTTCCGTAGAGCTTATTACATTCATCCACTAAGATGGTGGCAAGAGTTTTTGCGGTGTAGCCGACAGGCACGATGGATTCCATAAAAGCGGCAATATCCTCGCGTTTCCAGCCGAAGTTAAATGCCGTTCCGATTCCGGCGTGTGGACAACCGTCGCTCATCGCGATAAACGTATCGTTTTCCTGCAGCCGGATCAGCGACTTGTAGATTTTTTTGCCGCCGATATTCATTTCGGTCTTTGGGTAATCATAGCTTTGATCGTCGCGGATGAGGATCACAAGCGGATTGTCATATTGTATCAGCTCCGCTGTATGGTTCCCGATCAGGTGAATGATGGTGAAGGTGGAATATGCAACACCGCGCACGGAACAGACAGGCAGCGTCGCGGCAATGGTATCTACGCATTCCTCCAGCGCAATGCCCTCCGCCATCATTGTGGAGATAATCTTGGAGGTAAGTGTGGACAAAATGCTTGCCTTAACACCGCTGCCGAGACCGTCTGCAAGCACGATCACCGTAGAGCTTTCGTCCTGCTCGATCACATCCACATGATCGCCGCAAAGCTGCTCGCCGTAGTGGTTTACGCTTTTAAAGCCGATATCCGCACACAGGTCATTCATCTTTGATCGACTCCTTTAGCTTCGAAAGTGCGATCTTGGTTTCGGCTGCCGTTTCACCGAGCAGAGAAGCAATCTCCTGAACGATGCGCATTTGCTTATCTACGACCTTGTCGGCAACCTCTACCGTTTGCTGCCGGATATTTTCCTTCTTTTCACGCTCGTTTTCCTCGTCGGTCACATCGCTCATAATGCAGATCAGCATCCGAGAGTCCTTGTCATAGACAACGGTTTGCTCAACATACCGCTTATATTCCGCCAAATAGGTGCGCTTGTTATATACGCCCCTGCCGGTATTCAACACCTCAAGGAAAATGCGCGGGTCAAGAATACGTACAACGCCGTCTCCGAGCACATCGGAGGCGGAACGGATATTCATGATTCTCTGAGCTGCGGCGTTGATTTGCTGCACCTCCAGCTTCTCATTCAGAACAATCAGACCGTTCGGCGTATTTTTCGCGATGGCATCGGAGAAGCTTTCTGCCTTGTCCTTCAAAAATGGCAGGCACATGGAAATTTCCGCCTTGCCCTGATAGATGGCAATGGCTTTTTCGCGGCAGGTATTGTAGCCGCAGGAACCGCAGTTTAATTCCTGTGACGGCTCAAATTTGCCCATCTGCCGGAGTGTTTCGGTGATTTCGGCCTCCGTCGGCATTTCGGCGCTGAGCTCTATCACCTCAAAACTGTGTTTCATCTCAAAAACGTCGGGCTGTGCGATATCAAAATCCTTTTCTCCGGCGTAATTGACAACATCGAGATAGCCCTTTACGGGCGAATGGTGGTTCTTCTTTAGGACAGGTCCGTCACTACAGGAGCCGACGCATGCCGACATTTCGATGAAGCAGTGATGGATTTTGCCGTCTTCAATATCACGCAGCGTTTTGATGCAGTTTTCAATGCCGTCAATGGCGACGTAAGCATAGCCGTCAATATTCTGCACCATGGTTTTCAGGATACCGCCGGTGGTCGGGAAAAGGCGTGCATGGCTGTTTTCCTCTTTGTCATAAGCTGCTTCAATTTGGATGTTCATTTCTTTCAGCCATGCAGAAAGCTCTTCATAGGTCAGCACGGCATCTACAATGCCATCGGAGTAATCGGCTTCATCCTTCTTGGCAACGCACGGACCGATAAAAACGCACTTCGCGTTTGGAACACGCCGCTTGATATCCTTACAGTGCGCCTGCATCGGTGTTACCACATCGGCAAGGTACGGAAGCTCCTTCGGAAAATATTTCTGAATCAGCAGATTTACGGAATGGCAGCAGGAGGAGATCAGAATGTCACGGTTTTCTTCGCGGAGGATCCGCTCATACTCCGTTTTTACCTGCGTTGCGCCGAGCGCCGTTTCCTCCGCATCGGCAAAACCGAGCTTTTTCAGCGTATCGCGTATGGCATTGATGCCGATGCCGTCATAATTGGCAATAAACGAAGGGGCAACACTGGCGTAGACCGGATCGCCCGACTGAAGCAGAACCTTGACCTTTTCCACCTCTGAGCGGATCTCTTTCGCATTCTGCGGACAAACAACAAAGCACTGTCCGCACAGAACACATTCATCTGCAATGATATGTGCCTGATTTCCGGAAAAGCGAATCGATTTCACGGGACAATGACGAATGCATTTATAGCAGTTTTTGCAGTTTGATTTTTTCAATGTCAGGCAATTCGGCACGGTTTGTCACGCCTCCTCTTTCATACGGTCTAAAATATTTCTTTCAAAAAACGTCCGGAATGTTTCCGGTGTTACACCGGTGAATACGTCGTCATCGACCTGCACGGTTACGCCGATGCGGTTGCACTTTCCGCTGCAAAAGCTGCCTGCAAGAGTTACTTCGTTGTCAAGATCGTTTTCCTCCAGCGCTTTTTGCAAAAGCGTAACGATCTGCTCCGAGCCTTTCAGATGGCATGAGGAGCCTACACAAATCTGGACGATCATTTTTTTCACCTCAGTTTTATTTCTTCCTCAAAAACGGTTTTGTACTTCTTCGTGTTACAGAGTAAACTCCGTGGAGTTTGCAAATGAGAGCAGAATTTCACATTCTTTTTTCTTTTCTCTAAAAACTCGGGAAGCGGCAACCATGGGGATCCACTCCCGAACGGCTTGCATTTCCATGCCGGCCGTTTCACAAAAATGCTTTATGTAGTTTTCTGCCGCCTCGCAATCATCGGCAAGGCGGAAGGAAAGGTAAGTCTGTGCGGCATCTGCACAAGCGCTGCCGCGTGCTGCGTGTGACCAATCAATAATATAGGGCGTGTCATCCTCGGAAATGATGATATTGGACGGGAAAAAATCACCGTGGCAGATATGGTTCTGCTCCGGCATTGCGCCAAGACGGGACAGAAGCCGTTCCTTTACGGCTGCGTCAAGCGACGCTTTCGTGATTCCGAGGCGCAGCTTGCTTTTCAGGTCGTTTAGACCGTTGCAGGTTTCTGACAGCACGGAGCGCTGAAGCTGAACCAGACGTGCAAGATGGGAAGCTTTTTCTTCGGGATGCTCCTGAATCAACTGCGCCATCGTTTTTCCCTTGATGTATTCCGACACGATGGCCCACTTGCCGTCGATCGTGGTAACTTCAATGATTTTCGGAACCTTGATTCCGGTTTCCTCCATGCGTGCCTGATTCAGCGCCTCGTTTAAAATATCTGCCTTGGAATGGCACTGATAAAAAACCTTGATGCATCGGTTTCCATCGCGGTATACGGTCTTTGTATTGCGAACGGCGATCAGTCTGTCAAGCTTCATGGTGTACACCTCTTAAAGATGAATATGTGTACATTATAAAACAATTTTTACAGAAGAATCAAGCTTTCTTTTCCGTCATATATAAATGCGCCAGCGATAAGGCGAGATTTTCATTTTTGACGGTCATATTGTCCGCTGCGGAGACCTTGCAGGGAGCGAAATTCCAAATTGACGTGATACCGCAGCCGGCAAGCATGTCGCAAACGCTTTGCGCAGCGACCGCCGGAACCGTGATAATCCCGATGCTGACATCGTGCGCCTGACAGTATTCTTTCAGCTCCTCCATGGGATAAATTCTCTTTTCTCCGCAGGAGCCGTCGATTTCCTTGGCGCGGGTATCAAAGGCGGCGATAATGCTGACTCCGTAAGCGGTAAACCCGTCAAAGGCCAGAAGCGCTCTTCCGAGTTTTCCGGCACCGACAATTACGGCAGATGCAGGATGCTCCGTTCCGAGTGCGGTTTCCAGTGCCTGCGTCAGAACACTTGTGCGGTAGCCGATTTTCGGCCTGCCGGCACCGCAGATCATGTTCAGGTCTTTCCGCACCTGAACTTCACCGAGCGACAGACCGCGTGCGATTGCCGTCGCGGATACGGTTTCGCCGGTGATGTTGTCACGAATAAACTGTAAATAATCGGGAAGACGTCCGAGCGTGGCTCGAGAAATATTGGATTTGTCCATTTTCTTATCTCCGAATCTCAGTATAGTTGCCAAAATGGTATCGGTTATTGATAGAATGCGAGGAATCGTTCCATACGATGCCATTGATTTCTCCAATATAAAGCTGCCGCCGAGAGAGGACAATCATGGACTCTCGGCGGCTGTAAACCCCGAATGTATCAAAACATCAATCAAAAAGGGGCAATCACAGAGACGGACAGCGTGTGTGCATGGCACATACGAGATAGCGGAGAAAGGTTTTTATCCGCTATCCGTAAGCTGCCTGTTTTATTTTGCTGACAGATATTCGTCAATGGCTCTTGCAGCCGTTTTTCCGGCACCCATAGCGGAAATAACGGTTGCTGCGCCGGTAACGGCATCTCCGCCCGCATAAACTGCTTTGCGCGAAGTCAGACCGTCTTCGTTGACGATGATACCGCCGCGCTTGTTCACCTCAAGACCTTCGGTTGTGCTCTTAATCAGCGGGTTGGGAGAGGTGCCGATGGAGATAACGACGGTGTCTACATCCAGAACAAATTCGCTTCCGGCAATCTCTACCGGACGGCGGCGGCCGCCGGCATCGGGCTCGCCAAGCTCCATTTTAATGCAGCGCATGCCGGTGACAAAGCCATTCTTCGGATCTCTGGGATCTTCGGGATTCTGATATCCGATAATTTCGGTCGGATTGCACAGGAGACGGAAATCAATGCCTTCCTCCTGAGCGTGCTCCACTTCTTCCTTTCTTGCAGGAAGCTCTTCCATGGAACGGCGATAGACAATATAAACCTTTTCCGCTCCGAGGCGAAGCGCGGTTCTTGCCGCATCCATCGCGACATTGCCGCCGCCGACGACCGCAACCTTGCCGCCCTTCATGATCGGCGTCACGGGGTCGCTTTCATAAGCCTTCATCAGGTTGCTTCTGGTGAGGAATTCATTGGCAGAATATACGCCCTTCAGACTCTCGCCGGGGATCCCCATAAAGTTGGGAAGACCTGCGCCCGAACCGACAAAGACAGCTTCAAAGCCCATATCAAACAGCTCATCAATGGTAAGGGTCTTGCCGATCACAACGTTCGTTTCAACATCGACGCCGAGCGCCTTCAGTGTGGCAACTTCTTTGGCAACGATCTTCTTGGGAAGACGGAATTCGGGAATACCGTAGACCAGCACGCCGCCTGCGGTGTGAAGCGCTTCGTAAACGGTAACTTTATAGCCCTTCTTTGCAAGGTCGCCGGCACAGGTAAGACCGGAAGGACCGGAACCGATTACAGCAACCTTGTGTCCGTTTGAGGCGGGAACGACGGGATCTGTGTTGGAATGTTCATTGTGCCAGTCGGCAACAAAACGTTCCAATCTGCCGATGCCGACGCTTTCCCCCTTGATACCGCGAATACACTTCATTTCACACTGCGTTTCCTGCGGACAGACACGTCCGCATACAGCAGGAAGGCTCGACGTCTGGGAGATGATTTGATAGGCAGCTTCAAAATCGCCCTCTTTAATCTTTGCAATAAATTCAGGAATATGAATATTCACCGGACAGCCGCTGACGCAGGGCATGTTTTTGCAGTTGAGGCAGCGCATTGCCTCGTCCATGGCGATTTCCTCGGTGTAGCCGGTTGCGACCTCGCTGAAGTTGTGCGCTCTGACAGCGGGATCCTGTGTCGGCATCGGATTCTTCTGTAAACTCATATTTGCCATCTTACTTCACCCCTTTGAAAAGATTGCAGGTTTTTTCGTGTGCGTGCCGCTCAAAGTCCGCATACATTCTTCCTCTTGACATCGCCTCGTCGAAATCAACTTCGTAACCGTTAAAGTCCGGACCGTCGACGCAGGCAAATTTCGTGACCTTCTGACCGTCACGGTTCAGCGTCAGACGGCAGCCGCCGCACATGCCGGTACCGTCAATCATGATCGGATTCATCGAAACGGTAACAGGGGTACCGAAGGGCTTTGCGGTTGCGACGACGAACTTCATCATAATCAGCGGACCGATTGTAATAATCATATCAAACTGCTCGCCTGCGTCAAGATACTCCTTGAGCGGAACGGTAACGTTTCCTTTGCGGGCATAGGAGCCGTCATCCGTCATAACGGTGAGACGGTCGGAGCATGCTCTGAACTCATCTTCGAGAATGAGCAGATCCTTGCTTCTAAAGCCGATGATGCTGGTTACCTCAGCACCCAGACGATGGAATTCCTGTGCAACGGGCATTGCGATGGCGCAGCCGACGCCGCCGCCGACAATACAGACTTTTTTAATTCCGGCAGTATGCGTTGCAACACCGAGCGGGCCGACAAAATCCTGTAGATACTCGCCCTGATTTTTGTGGTTCAGAGCTTCCGTTGTAGCGCCGACAATTTGGAAAATGATTTTGACCGTGCCCTTTTCCGGATCGGTTCCTGCAACGGTCAACGGAATGCGTTCTCCGCACTCATCAACTCTCAGGATAATAAACTGACCCGGCTTTGCTTTTGCGGCGACCAACGGTGCTTCAATTTCCATCTGTGTTACCGTCGGGTTTAAAACCTTTTTGCTTGCGATCAGGTACATCGATTTCATCCTTCTTTCTTCTTAAATAAGTGAAATGCTTTCAATAATACTTCGCCGTGATCAAATGCAAGATCGTGCGTTGCATCCAGAACGATATTGGGATCCGAGCAGCTGCGCAGCAGCAGCGCGCCGTCTTCCTGCGCAATATGGAACCAGAGCGCATCTGCCGCATCGTCACCCGATTTCAGCCGAACCTCAGAGGCCGCTGTAACTGCCAAAAACGCCTGTGAGACGACCCAGCCTCGTGGATCTCTGCCCGGTTTGCTGAAAAGACCGATCGGTTCCAGTTCCGAAACACGGACAGAGGTCTCTTCAAATAATTCTCTTCGTGCGGTATCCTCAATGGTTTCATCCGGCTTTGCAAATCCGCCGGGAAGCGCGTACTG
This sequence comes from Oscillospiraceae bacterium, assembly GCA_016296045.1. GTDB lineage: Bacteria > Bacillota > Clostridia > Oscillospirales > Oscillospiraceae > JAZOXB01. The sequence continues at coordinate 6,459 of JAEDKB010000026.1, read as the reverse complement.
CCCCAGAAAAGGGTGTCCCTTCCGCTGAATCAGCAAAACAAGGGCACAAGCCTTGTCCAGCACCACAATGTCAGCCGTCAGATAGGGACGGGGATAATTTTTCTTTTTGTATTCTGACAGAAATTCTTCTTCCGTCAGTCCGCGCTGATCGCGTTTTTCCATCTGTGATTCCTCCGTTTCTTGTTCACAGACATTGTATCAAGAAGGCGGCTCCTTTCGGAATAGGAGCCGCCTTAAATGCATTGATACGCCCTCCTACGAAAGAAAGTCCGAATTATGATGATTTTTCAATCAGAAATCGACTTCCGTATCGTAGTAGCAGCACTTCAGGAGCTTTTCCATCTCCTCAACAGAAGGCTGGCGGGGATTGGAGCCGGTGCAGGCGTCGCCGATTGCGTTGACAGCGATGTCATGCAGTCTCTCAAGGAAGACCTCTTCGGGAACAAAGCCCTTCTCGGTGGGATAGCTGTCAGCACCGTAGTGGCCGATGCAGTGGGGGATGTTCAGATCGTCGTTCATCTTACGCAGGTATGCGATCAGAGCAGCGACCTTGTCGTCATCAGAAGCATTCTTGTCGGCAATGCCCATGTAATCAACGATAACGCCGTAGCGTTTCTTTGCGGTTTCATCCTTGGCGTTGAAGGCGATAACCTTCGGCAGGTACATGGCGTTTGCGGCACCGTGGATGATATGTGCGCCGTAATCGGCAAAAGCAGCGCCGGTCTTGTGTGCCATGGAGTGAACGATACCGAGCAGAGCGTTGGAGAAAGCCATACCTGCAAGGCACTGTGCATTATGCATACGGTCTCTTGCGGCCATATCGCCGTTGTAGGAATCAACGAGATCGTTCATAATCATTTCAATGGCATGGATTGCGAGAGGATCGGAATAATCGCTGTTTGCAGTGGAAACATAGGCTTCAACAGCGTGGGTCATAGCGTCCATGCCGGTGTGAGCAACCAGCTTCTTGGGCATGGTCTCAGCCAGCTCGGGATCAACGATTGCAACGTCGGGAGTGATTTCAAAGTCGGCAATCGGGTACTTGATTCCCTTGCTGTAGTCGGTGATGATGGAGAACGCGGTAACCTCGGTAGCAGTGCCGGAAGTGGAGGAAACGGCACAGAAGTGCGCCTTTTTACGCAGTTCGGGAATGCCGAAGACCTTGCACATATCTTCAAAGGTGCATTCCGGATACTCATACTTGATCCACATTGCCTTTGCAGCGTCGATCGGAGAACCGCCGCCGATTGCAACGATCCAGTCGGGCTCAAAAGCGAGCATGGCGTCAGCGCCGCGCATAACGGTTTCAACGGAAGGATCGGGCTCGATGCCGTCGAAGATCTGGACTTCCATTCCGGCTTCTTTCAGATAAGCTTCGGCTTTGTCAAGGAAGCCAAAACGCTTCATAGAGCCGCCGCCGACACAGATCATTGCCTTCTTGCCCTTGAAAGACTTCAGAGCTTCCAGAGAGCCTTTTCCGTGGTAAAGATCACGAGGGAGAGTAAAACGTGCCATAATCATTTCCTCCAAAAATATATATATTTTGAACTTGTTTTCGTTCGTACCCATTATAGCAGCACGGAGGGGAGAACAGAATAATCAATACTGTATAACGGTGTTATCAATATATATATAATCGATAATAAATGTAGCAAATAAAAAAGAGGGGAAATGAAAAGAGGACAGACCGTTTACCGGATATGGCGGAAAAGCACGATCAGAAGCACTTGCGTTTGGATTCGATCAGCTCTGTGATAAACATATTGTCAAGATCGGAGAGGGAATAGTCCTTCCGGTAGATCAGCACATCCTTATAGATTTTTGTGTTGTCAATGCAATGCTTCAGGCAAAGATCATAGCGCTGCAGCAGCTTCTTCGGCAGGGGCGACACCCACATAAAGGTTTCCGGATTTTCGGTCAGAAGATCGAACTGACTGCCTCTTTCAAAAAGAAAGACCCGTCGTTTCACATCTTCGTTGTGCTCCTCCTTCATGACAACACTCATCGGAAGAGAGGGGACATACGGATCTCCGTGCGATATTTCCATAAGCGGAAGAAGATCGGAAAATGAAATGGTTTCTTTGGAAGCAATGGGGCTGGCATTGCTTACGATCAAGGCGTATTGGAATTCGGCAATGACCTCATAGGTGAGGCCTTTTTCTTCCAGCATTTCCTTAAAGTATTTGTCAAACCCCTCCGCATAGCGAATGATACCGAGTTTATAATCGGAAGAAAGGATGTTGTTGATTGCGTTTGACGAATTGGTCTCCATATAAAACAGCTCAGCCGAATCGCTGCCGATTTTTGTTGTGAAACGAGCAAAGGCATCTGAAATGTAGCTTGCTCTGGGGACCGAAATCGAGAAACGACGCTTGATCGGCGCACCCGTTTTATATAGTTTCTCGATTTCGTCGATCTGATTCAGAACTTTTTTCGCATAACGAATGAATTCTTCGCCCTCCGCCGTTAAAACCATTCCTCTGGAGGTGCGGTCAAAGACCGTGATTCCAAGGTCAGCCTCCAGCTCTTTGATTGCGCGTGATAGATTGGGCTGCGCCACATACAATTCTTCTGCGGCTTTGTTGATCGAGCCGACCCGTGCGATCTCAACAGCATATTTCATATGAAGTACATTCATTATCCGTCCTCCTCAGGCAGGGCAAACCCTCCGTCCGTTGGATTCTGTCCGGAAGGTTTCGGCATGATGCATTGCACGAATATATCCAGCGAAAAAAGGAGTTCGTGCAGGAACTCCTTTTTAAACGCGGTTTTTACTTATCCACTGATTGAATCATACCATATTCATACCGGCAAAGTCAAGGCTGTTACACGGCAATCCATGACAAAAAATCGGTCGATCCGACAATCAAACGAGCTTGGAAGCTCGGTTAAGGGCGGGGCGGTTTTTCTCGATAGATATATTTTATATATTCGTAATTGTCGTTGGCCTCCGTCCTCTTTTTCATTGCATGATAAACTTCGTCGCGCAGTTTTTTCCTTGCGGCTTTCGGCGGCAGCGTTGGATCCGGGAAAAAGGGCCCGTCGATCCATGTGATAATCCTCGGCTTCTTCCCGATTTTTCTCTTGACATAAACGTTTGTAAAGGAGAAAACAGGCTTTCCAAACTGCACCGGATAAGAAAAGGAGGTGTCAGGGAACGGTCGGATATCTGTGTAATACGGCCAGATATGTGCCTCCGGATAAATCGTTATGACGCATTTTTTGGAATGGTGCTCCAACGTGTTAAGAAAGCTTTTATACTGATGAATCGAAGACGGCAAAGGAACCCCGCCCAGCATTGCAACCAGACCGCGAAGCCCTTTGATGGACATTGCGTCCGGACCGACCACAATATAGTTTGTTTTCGGAAATACGATAGTGTTTGGGATGAAAGCATCCGCTTCGAGCTGCGTGTGGTTGCCGTACAGGAAAAACCCTGTATCTTTGCATTGCCGAAAAGCCTGCCTGTTCTTGGTTTTTTGCAAATAAACCACTTTTAGATAGACCGCGACCAGCGGCCGGACGATCAAATCATAGAGCAGGAATTTTGCCGCACGATAGAGTTTTCCGGTATGAAGATATTGAAAATTTTCCGGCAGAGCAAGGGTTTGAATATGGGTCTTGGCAAAATCGTCATGGATCGGATCACTGTAATACAGTACTTTTCTTTTCATGGCGTTCCACTACCTCTACCAGCATTTGTTCCATTGCTTCCATGCAGGCTGCTTGATTGAATTTTACGGTATAGTCCAGATATTTCTTTGCACAAGCATCTTTTTCCGCTTTGTGCTCAATCCAATAATCAATTTTTGCCGCAAGATCGTTGCTGTCGTTTTCTGCAAAAAGGTTTTCGGGGCAAATCGCAAACTCCCTGGTGGCGCTGAGCGGAGAGTTGTTGATGACCGGAACGGTTCCGCAGGTGATGGCCTCCAGACAGGCGATGGCTTCGATCTCGATTTGTGCCGGATGGCAGTACAGATCCGAATAGTTGATCACATCGACTAATTCTTCTCTGGAAAAGAACTTCATGATCGGTCGGTTGATTTGATATTTTTCCGACAGTTGAAGGAGTTTTTCTTCCAACGGACCGGTGCCGGCGAAAATCAACTGAATCCGATCGCGATAGCGGCTCTGACTGACGGCTTTGATTAAATACTTGTGTGTTTTTTCTTTCGAATATCGACCGATAAACAAAATTACGAATTTATCCTTCAGCGCTTCAGGCTTTTGAACCGCTTTCTTGGTGTACATTGCGTTGACGCCGTTGGAAATTACATAGGCATTTGTTGTTTTGTGAACCTGCTGCTCAAACTCCTTGCGAATAAAGTCTGTCGGATAGTGAATTGCGTCAACATATTGATAAACGTGGTTGTAGAAATTCCGATATACGATTTTGTTCGCAAGCGCGGAATTCATCAAAAACAAATGACTTGTCAGATTTTGTGCCTGACAGTGAAAGCTTGCCGTTACCGGAATGCCGTGCTCTCTGGCAATTTTCAACGCAGCACGCGCAAGTCCAAACGGCGTCGGAAGATGGACTACATCGGCATTCAGAATTGCCTTTTCCAGCGTACGCTCGTCCTTTTTCGCAATGACCACGCTGTTTTTTTGTACATATCGGTTCAGCGCTTTTCCGAAATTGTAAGCCGGGACAATATAATACCCGTCTGCTCCCTTTTTATCCTGATCGGCACATACAATGCGAACATTGTGTCCCTTTGCACGCAGGCTTCTGATCAAATTCATGCATGCAATGGTTGTGCCGTTGTTTTCCTTTCCCAGCACATCCGCTACGATGACAACTGTCATATTTTCTCCTCTCTTCTGTAAACCGTCTCACAAATACAAAGTCCCAACGCTTTGTTGTATTATATGATATTGTGCGAACCGCTTCCGATCCTTATTCTTCATAAAAAAGCACCGCCGTTCACGCTGCGCTTTTGCGGCAAATAACCGTCTTAAGAATCCGTATGATTTGCCATATAAGAATAACATTCAAAACAGTGGAAATATATGTACAAAATGCGGGAAATGCACAAAACTGAGTTGTGATTTGTTTAAAAAACACATAACCGGAAGCCGCCGGACTGCGTGTTCCTGTTCCTCTCCGAAACCGCTCCAAATACAAGAAACCGAAAAGAAGCCTTGTAGAGAAAGTGGGCGTATGCTATAATCAGCATAGAAAAATCCTTGTTAAACCCGCCGAGGGCTGGTATGAAGAGGAAACGGCATGAAGAAAATGATTTCATTTTTGAATATGGGCGGTATCGTCCTGGATTATACCATTGCAGAACTTTGGCATAGCAGTGTTGTGATGCCGCGATGGCAATCCGTTCTTTTGGCGCTTGGACTTTTCTTTATGGACAGCGTGATTTGTTGGGCAAACTGGTACTGCCAGCAGGGTGCAATTATGGAATATGGCTACCCAAGAGTCAAGATCAAGAAACTCAAAAAGACCATCCGTGATGATTCGGTGATCGAACGAATTTTTATGGTGCGGCTATGCCGCGAGGCAAAAAAGAAGGGCTTTTTGATTTGGCTGTGCTGGATCGTCAACCTTATCAATGTGCTGGTTTTTGCCGCAGCTATCGTTGGAATGATCGGGGTGATGATAACAAGCGTGGCTGGCTGGGCAATGCTGTTGTTATTGCTTCTGCCGATTAGCTGGCTGCTCATTGGAGCCGCTTTGCGATTCATACCGGATCTTTTATTTCTTCCCTCCGAAAGGAATCGTTATAAGTGGAAGTGAAAGAGATGGTGACAGCTTACTCAATATGATGTTAAAAACGGAAGGTGAGCGGTTTGCCAGTTGGCAGATATTATTTAAATGACCCGAATGCGCCGAAGCCCAATTCTCCGACACATATCGGAACGAATGTCCTTCTGGAATGGAAGGGAAAACTGCTGCTTGAGCGGCGATGGGATTGCGGCCAATGGGGCCTGATCGGCGGACGGCTGAAGAATTCAGAGCGTTATTCGCAGGGAATTTCCAGGGAGCTGCGCGAAGAAACCGGCATATTTCTGCCGGAAAACGCGTTTGAGCAGGTCAGAATTGTGAATGATGAGCGGATTGCGGCTTATCAGGACGGAACAGTTTGGCGTATGATGATTGTCTTGTTTCGTGCGAAATTAGACAGAGAACCGAAAATGAAGCCAAGCAGAGAATCTACCGAGCTTCGATTTTTCTCTCCGGAGGAACTGAGTGATTTGGATATTGTGGTGACGCATCGTGATTTGGTGAAGCAGTGGAAGCCTTCCGTGTGACGGAAGGCTTTCAGACTGTCAAAAAAGCCCGTAACCGTCAAAATCAGTAAATATTTTTGGGTCTTTCTGCTGCTTGGATGATTTGCAAAGTCAGAAAGCTTTCCTGACTTTTCAGTTGAAATGATTCTTGCTTCGCAAGAATTTTGACTTCCGTCGCAACTCGCGCCCTACCGTACCTATGTACGCCGACAGGCG
>JAEDKB010000025.1 GCA_016296045.1 Oscillospiraceae bacterium | reverse complement strand
ACCTCTGTACGCCGACAGGCGCAAGTTGCTCGGCTTCCGACCTTTTTTTGCAGTCCGCCAGCGTGCCGAAAATATTTTTCGACACGCTGAACAGGGCGCCTCGCAGCGCCCTGTCTGTTTTCATCAGATTTCCCCGCCTTCAAACGGATTCTTCCGTTCCGTCGGGCAGGAAACATTTGCAAAATCAGTTGCCGAGATAAACACCTACATTTGCAGTCATAGCGGTCTTTTCGTCAAAGTTGCAGGCCGCCACTGCCGCCTCAGAGATCTCATCGATATGCTCATTGGCAAGGACAGAGGTTACAACGACGCTGCTGTACTGTTCGCCTTCGCCGGTGTAGAACAGAATGACCGTATAGCTGTCTGTCTCAAAGACCTGATATTCGCCTGCCGTTTGTGTTCCCATGCTCCAGAACAGAGCATCGTCGGAAATGCTGGAAAGGGCAGAACGCATCGTATTCTCAGCTTCGATTTCATGTGATCCCGAATACTCCTCTGCCAGTGCTTCAAAGTTTTCGGCAGAAGCGTCTGCTTCCAATGCGGCAACGATCTTTTCCTTCTTTTCGGCAGCGGTCAGCTCGCCTTCTTCCAGCTCTTCGCCGTCAGCAGCAATGACAATCTGCAGATAGTTTCCGGTCATATAATCGGTCTTGTCGATCAGCTTCAGGACGTAGTAAGTGCCGTCCTTCTCAAAGAGCTTAACATCATCATTTTCGGCCGTATCGAACAGCCAATTTGCAGCTTCCTCCGTTGCGCTGGCGCTTGCCGTAGCGCGAGCGGTATCGGCCTTGATGGTAGCTTTCTCAACATCAAATTCCGCTGCCATTGCTTCAGCAGCATCCTTCGCCTGCTTTTCTTCCGCAGCAGTGGGATCGGGCTTCTCGCCGTCTTCGCCTTCTTCGACAAATTCGGAAGCGGAAACGGAGTACTGATAGTAGGTGGCGACAGCATAGTCTTCAGGACTTTCTGCTCTCTTCGCTTCAATTTCCTCTGCGGAATAGGTCAGCGTGGAGGCATAGTCGGAAGCAACAAGCTGCACCTTCAAATAGTCGCGGTAGCCGGATTCATTGCAGCCCTTACCGTAAACGCGCTCGATGAACTTGCTCAAAGACATGCTGTTGTTTTCCGCATAGGTCTTCATCTGCTCAACGCTCTCTTCGATATCTTCCTCGATATGCTCGCTGATCTCATAGCCGTTTGCCATTGCTTCATTGTAAACAGCATAGACAGAAGCGGCATCCGTCTTTGCAGCATCGGCAAAGAGCTGTGCCCAGGTTACGTTGTAGGTACCGTCTGTTGCAGTTTTATCGGAAAGGAAAGAAGAATCCACACCGATCAGCATAAGCATGCTTGCGCCGCTTTCGGTCACATACTGCTCATCCAGAGGCGTGCTCGAATCGATTCCCATATAGGAAGCATAGCTGGAGCAGTTATTCACCTTTGTCGTATAGAAATAGTTGAATTCGGAAACCGTCACCGTATGGTCACCGACCGTCAAAACCGGACGGCTGTTCATATAGAGCGAATAGCCGATCAGGGCGCCGACCAAAATAACAACGATTGCGATCATGCAGATGGCAAAGATCCAGCCTTCGGACAGCTTCTTGGTTTTCTTTTTTGTTTCAGGCTGTGACACCTGTTCCGTGCGCTTTTTTCTTTCGCGGGATGCGCTCATTATCATTACCTCTCATTCGTAGGATCTGTTCGGAGCATAACTCCGAATGTACAACATTGTGATTATAGCTTGTAAATCGCATTCTTGCAAGTAAAAAGTGAAATTTCGTTAAAAAGAATCAAATTTTTTGAAATCAGCCGAGAAAATCCGCTCTTTTTTGCTGCCGCAAAATAAAAAAGACAGCTTGCGCTGTCTGATTTTCCCCGCTATGGCCGTGTGACCCCATTTATAACCTGCACAATATGGCAGGTGGGTTGTCTCTCCGATTCTTAGCTGCTTCCAACGTCCATTCACGGTCAAAGCCGGAACGGGAGGCCTGCAATCCGAATCGGAAGTCCGACATCCCTTAAAAATGATGTGGGTTTAAAAGGAGTCATCACGCACCAAGCAGGGAACTTTTTATTCCGTTTTCCGTCCAATCGACAGATTATTCTTCGTCGTCGAAATCCTCATCGTCGAACATCGACTGCATCAGAAGATCATAAACCGTTTCAAGCTCCTGCTCATCCTCCACCGCTACAAGAATCGGCTCGTCGCCGTCCATCACGGACTTCAAAATGCTGACCTCCAGTTCTTCGGCATCGTCGTCGGCATCGGCAGGAGTCAGCGCGAGATACTCCGCGCCCTGATATTCTACAGAGGAAAGAACCTCCAGTTCGTATTCCACACCGTCTTCATCGGTAATAGAGATGATATTTGCACCGTATTCTTCTTCCATCGGTATCCCTCCTGTTTCTTTCTGCTCTTTATTTTAACCGCATATCCGGGGAAAATCAAGAGGAAATCAGGCGAAGAATTATCACGAATCAAAATTTTCCAGCGCCGCAGCCAGCTCGGTTTTGTCAAAGCAGGCAATTCCCCGCTCGAGCTGCTGCACGTCCGCATCCGGCAATCGATCCATTGGGATCTCCGTAAGGTAAACTTTTCCGCTTTCCGATTCCAACACCGCCACATAGCCGTCCGCGCCGATCAGATAATACGCCGCATCCGCCGCAAAGCCTTTCAGCAAAAGAAAAAGTGAAATTGCGCAGACAGCCGCCACTCGCCTGAAAATCGAACTCATCGTAATCACCTTTTATAGTTTTTCCTCATTTTTTTGAAAATATGAAACAAAAAAAGGACTAATACACATTTGACAGACGTGATATAATTATATAAATAGGCAAAATGGGATCGGTATGCGCATCCGCTTCATTTTTCAGCGGCCATTCCGACAGAATATATTTTGGAAGCGAGGTTCCATTCTATGAAAGAAAATGCACAGACACCTGCAAAAAAGCCGAGCACTGCATGGCGAATTATCCGCGTGATCCTGCAGGTAATCGGTCAGATTCTCCTGTGGGTCATGGTGATCGGCGCAACACTCGCGCTGATCGTTGCAGTCGCAGGTTCGATATTCATGACGAAATTCTCCGACTATCTCAAGCAGGATGTCATCCCGAAAGCCAACGAATATGCCGACGCATTGGAGCTGGGCAACATTTCTCTTGCACAGACCTCCATCATCTACTACACCGATCCGGCAACCGGAGAGGCAAAAGAGCTGCAACAGCTCTATGCTGCGGAAAACCGCATCTGGGTCGGCATTGACGAGATTCCGCAGGATATGGTCAATGCTGCCGTTGCGATCGAGGATAAGCGTTTTCCGGAACATAACGGCGTTGACTGGCTGCGTACCCTTTCCGCCGTTCGAAATTTTGCGGGCGGCGACTCTTCCTACGGTGCTTCCACCATTACGCAGCAGTTAATCAAAAACCTCTCACAGGAGGATGATGTCACCGTCAACCGTAAGGTGCAGGAGATCTTCCGCGCACTGGCCGTTGAGGAGCATTATACCAAAGACGAGATTATGGAATGGTATCTGAACACCATCTATCTCGGCCAGGGCTGCTACGGCGTGCAGAGCGCTGCGGAGGTCTACTTCGGCAAGGATGTCAGCGAGCTGACCACCGCCGAATGCGCCAGCATCATTGCCATTACCAACAATCCTTCTCTCTATGATCCGTATATCAACCCTGAGAACAACCGCGAACGTCAGCTTACCATCCTGATGGAAATGCACAATCAGGGTTATATCAGCAGTGACAGCGATTATGATCTTGCCGTTTCTCAGGAAATGCTGTTCCACAACGGCCGCTATGATGAAAAAACCTTTACTTGCGGCTCCTGCGGTTTTGATGGGCCGCGCAGCGATTATCATAAGGAGGACGATGCCTATTACTGTCCCAACTGCGGCGCTCAAAACTATGCGGTAAATGACAACAACGCCTACTCCTATTTTGTGGATACCGTCTACCGTGATGTAGTCAACGGTCTTTGCGAAGAATACGATATCAGCGAAAATGCGGCCGTGCAGAAGCTTCTCACCGGCGGCTACAGCATCTACAGCACCATCAACCCCGAAGCACAGGCCATTATCGACAGTGTCTACGAAGATCCCGGCAACGTTCCCGGAACCATCAGCACCCAGCAGCTTCAGTCTGCAATTATCCTGATCGATAACGCTACCGGCGATATCGTCGGTATGTCCGGCGGTGTCGGAGAAAAGGAAGGAAGCCTTTCCCTGAACCGTGCAACACAGAGCAAGCTGCCGGTCGGCTCCTCCATTAAGCCGATTGCTGTTTACGCTCCCGCTCTGGAAGCCGGTGTTGTCACGCCGGGCACCGTTCTGGAAGACTCCCCTCTTTACGACAACTGGCCCCAGAACGACTCCAGAAGCTACAGCGGTCCGTGTACGGTTCTGCGCGGTCTGACCAGTTCTCTCAATACGATATCCGTGAAAACCCTTGACCGGCTCGGCACGCAGAACAGCTACGACTTCCTGACGCAGAAAATGGGAATTACCACTCTGGTTCAGGATCTGGAAATCGGCGGACAGCATTATTCCGATATTGCCTACGCTCCCCTTGCGCTGGGTGAACTGACTTACGGTCTGACCGTTCGCGAAATGACGCAGGCCTATGCCACCTTCCCCAACGGCGGCGTTTTCCGCGAGGCAAGAACCTATACAAAGGTCGTCGATCCGGAGGGAAATGTGATTCTTGACAATACGCAGGAAAGCCACACTGCCATCAGCGCAAAAACGGATTTCTATATCAACTATATGCTGCAGCGGGCTGTCTCCAACGGTACCGGCGGCGCTGCCTACAAGGGCAATGTTGCCGTTGCGGGCAAAACCGGCACCTCCAGCAATAACCAGACCCGCTGGTTTGCAGGCTATACCCCGTATTACACCGCCGTTGTCTGGTGCGGCTATGACGAGCCGGAGCAGATTCGTCTTTCCGGCAGCTATGTAAATCCCGCTATTTCCATGTGGCGTCAGGTCATGGACCCGCTGCACGAAAATCTGGAATACCGCGAATTCCCGTGGGCGGACGGTGTCGGCTACTATTCCATCTGCTCCGACTGCGGAAAGCTTGCAACCGAAGCCTGCGAAAAGGATGTCCGTGACGATGGTGATAACCGTGTTTCTACCGTCTGCCTGTTCTGGGAGGACGCTCCGGGTGAAGAATGTGATTGCCACGTTCTCGTAAAGATTTGTGAAGAATCCGGCAAGGTTGCCACGGAATTCTGCGAGCATGCGGAAGGCAACAGCGTCCGTGAGGTCGGCATGCTTCTTGCAAGCAAGGCATGGGATTACGATGCAGGCGCGTCCTACATCTATGATCCGGACAAAATGACCACCTGCCCGATTCATACGGAGGAGCCAAAACCCACAGAGGAAGAAGAGCCTACCACCCCCGAAACGACTGCGGAACCGACAGAGCCTCCGGAAGCGCCGGAGATTGCACTGCCGCCGCAGGAAACGGATCTGTTCGGAAGGAAAAAAATCGGACTGATCTAGGGAACCTCTGAACAAATCGTCTGCGGCGCTCAGCGGATTTTTTTGCCGCAACTTTTCGGTTGGAAAACTTGAAATACACAAAGTATTCCTACGGTTTTCCAATCTCAATTTGCGACAAAATGTCACGCCGACCGCTCTTGCAGATTGATTCAGAGCTTCCCCGATACAATCAATATAGAGATACAGGAGAATGCCCATGTGGATTGCGAATCAATGGAAAGACTTTGAAGTTCTCGATACTTCAAACGGCGAAAAGCTGGAACGCTGGGGAAAGTATATCCTTGTGCGTCCTGATCCGCAGGTGATCTGGGCAACGGAGAAACAAGATATTCGCTGGCGGCGCTTTGACGCACGTTATGCGCGTTCCAACACGGGCGGCGGTCAATGGTCGCAGCATCATCTGCCCGAACGCTGGCAGATTTGCTACCGCGATCTGACCTTTAACGTCAAGCCCATGAATTTCAAGCACACCGGTGTTTTTCCGGAACAGGCGGCAAACTGGGACTTTATTGACAGCCAAATCAGAAACGCCGGCAGACCGATCAGCGTTCTGAACCTCTTTGCTTACACCGGCGGCGCAACGCTTGCCGCCGCAAAAGCAGGCGCATCCGTCTGCCACGTCGATGCCGCAAAGGGCATGGTCGCGTGGGCAAGAGAGAATGCCGCCTCGTCCGGCCTGTCCGATGCTCCGATTCGTTGGATCATTGACGACTGTGCAAAATTTGTCGAACGCGAGATCAAACGCGGCCGCCGCTATGACGCGGTCATTATGGACCCGCCCTCGTACGGCAGAGGTCCCTCCGGCGAGATTTGGAAGCTGGAAAAGGATATTTTTCCCTTCCTGAAGCTGGTTGCCGGCGTTCTGTCGGACGATCCTCTGTTTTTTATTATCAATTCCTATACCACCGGTCTTGCTCCCTCGGTGCTGACGTGCCTGCTGGACAGCATTATTACTCCGGTTCACGGCGGTCACACGGTTTCCGACGAGCTCGGTCTTCCGGTCACGGACAGCGGTCTGGTGCTTCCCTGCGGTGCAGCCGGACGCTGGACAAGCACGAAAGGAAGTGCACGATGACACACGCAGTAATTGCTGATAACGTGCATTTTTCCTACACGTCGCAGACCGAAAATGTACCGATTCCCGTTTTTGACGGTCTGAATCTGACCGTTGAGGAAGGCAGCTTTGTTGCCGTTCTCGGACGCAACGGCTGCGGAAAATCCACGCTTGCCAAGCATCTGAACGCCATTGTTCTGCCGGAGGGCGGCAGCGTCCGGGTATTCGGCATGGACACGACAGATGAGCAGCAGCTTCTGGATATCCGCCGCACCGTCGGAATGGTATTTCAAAATCCCGACAACCAGATGGTTGCCAATGTCGTTGAGGAAGATGTGGCCTTTGCGCCGGAAAATCTGGGTGTCCCCTCTGCGGAGATTCGCAAACGAGTCGACGATGCCCTCAAAGCCGTCGGAATGTATGAATACCGCACACACGCACCTCATCTGCTTTCGGGCGGTCAAAAGCAGCGCATCGCCATCGCAGGCGTCATTGCCATGCAGCCGCGCTGCATCGTTCTCGACGAACCGACGGCGATGCTCGATCCTCACGGTCGTGAGGAGGTGCTGCGCACCATTGAAGATCTGAACAAAAACCACGGAATTACCGTGATTCTGATTACCCACCACATGACAGAAGCAATTCGCGCTGACCGCGTACTGGTCATGGAAAAGGGGAACATCATTGCAGATGGCACCCCGAAGGAGGTCTTCCCGCAGGTAGAACTGCTCAAACAAGCCGGATTGGATGTTCCGGTTACCACACAGCTTCTTTTTGAGCTGAACAAGTCGGGCTGCAATTTGCCGCTCGATGCACTTTCCACAGAAGAATGTGCGCAGGCACTTTATGATTTGCTAAAGGCCTGACCACCAGGAGGAAATACATTGGCTGCAACCATTGAGGTCAGAGATCTCTCGCATACCTACAGCGTCGGAACTCCGTTCCAGCATGACGCGATCAGGCATTTGAATTTTACAATAGAAAAAGGCGAATTCTTGGGAATCATCGGTCACACCGGTTCCGGAAAATCCACACTCATTCAGCATCTGAACGGCTTGCTCAAACCCACTTCGGGCGATGTACTGCTTGAGGGTGAAAGCATCTGGAAGGATAAACAGACTACCCGTTCGGCTCGCTTCCGCGTGGGTCTGGTATTTCAGTATCCGGAATACCAGCTTTTTGAAGAAACCGTTTACAAGGACATCTCCTTCGGCCCAAAAAATATGGGACTGGATGCGGAAGAGATTCGTCGGCGTGTTTTGCGTGCGGCAAGCTTTGCCGGTGTCGATCCGAATGTTCTGGATAAGTCCCCCTTTGATCTTTCCGGCGGTCAGAAGCGCCGCGTCGCCATCGCCGGTGTCATTGCAATGGAGCCGGAGATTGTCATTTTTGATGAGCCTACCGCAGGTCTGGACCCTGCGGGCTGTGCCTCTCTTTTGGAAAACATCCGCTCCTATCGGGAGGCAACCGGCGCAACCGTGGTGATGATCAGTCACAGTATGGACGATGTCGCAGCACTGGCTGATCGTCTGCTGGTGCTCAACGACGGCGCAATGGAAATGCTCGGCACGCCGAGCCAGATCTTTGCCCAAGCGGAGCGGCTTCGTGAAATCGGTCTATCCGTGCCGCAGGTCACTTCTCTGTTTATACGCCTGCATGAGCTTGGACTGAATGTAGATCCCGCTACTTACACGCAAGCGTCCGCCTTGCAGCAGCTCCTTTCTTTCAAAGGAGGTGCCGCTCATGCTTAAGGATATTACCCTCGGTCAGTATTTTCCGGGTAACACGATCATCCACCGTTTGGATCCGCGTGCAAAGCTGCTGATCGTTTTTGTGTATATCGTTGCATTGTTCCTGTGCAAGTGGCTGATTTCCTACGCAATCGCCTTTGCTTTTCTGACCGCGGCAATCATTCTTTCCCGAATCCGCTTAAAGGCGCTTTTTAAAGGTCTCAAACCGCTGCTGATTATTATTATTTTTACGGCGCTCATCAACCTTTTCTATTCCGACGGGCGCGTTCTGGTGGAATTTTGGATTTTTCATATCACCTATGAGGGCATCTGGAACGCTTTTTTCCTGGTTCTTCGGATCATGCTTCTGGTCACAGGCACCTTCCTGCTGACCTATACCACCTCTCCCATTGCCCTGACGGACGGACTGGAGTCCCTCCTTTCTCCGCTGAAAAAGTTGCATTTTCCGGTGCATGAGCTTGCTATGATGATGAGCATTGCTCTGCGCTTTATCCCCACACTGATTGAGGAAACCGACAAAATCATCTCCGCACAAAAGGCACGCGGCGCGGATTTTGAGACAGGGAATCTGTTTCGGCGTGCCAAAGCTCTGATTCCGATTCTTGTCCCGCTGTTTGTCAGCGCTTTCCGCAGAGCGGACGAGCTTGCCACCGCCATGGAATGCCGCTGCTATCACGGCGGTGCAGGACGCACAAAAATGAAAGTTCTTGTTTTCCGTATGCGTGACGTGATTTCGCTGCTGATCGTTGCGGCGCTTTTGGCAGGCATCATCGTTCTGCGTCACTTTGGACTGTAAAATCATGAACCGTTTGATACTAGAATCTCATAAAAAGGTTAAAAACCTTTTTATAGCGCCGAAGGCGCGTCAGATTCTGCACAAGACGACACAGCGTGCCTTAAGCACGATGTGAGTGTGCGCAGCACACGGGATTCTTGATGAAACTTTTTAATCAAGAATCAGTATGAAAAGCATTTTTTCAACACAGGTCTCTTGGCAAACACCTTTTTCACTCTCAAGCGTAGAACTTCGAATTTTCCGGATTTGAGGATTAGGAGGAAGCCCCGTGCGCAATATTGCCCTGTTTCTGAAATATGACGGCTCCGCCTACCATGGCTGGCAGGTGCAGAAAAACGCCCGTTCTGTCGCTCAGACGCTGGAGGAAGCGGCTGCCGCAATCGTCGGGCACAAGGTGCATCTGACCGGCTGCGGGCGCACAGACGCAGGTGTTCATGCCCGTGTGTACGTCGCGAATTTCCGTACGGAATCCACGATTCCCTGCGATCGTCTTCCCTACGCGCTCAACACCCATCTGCCGGATGATATCGTCGTATATGATGCGCGGCAGGTGCATGACGGATTCAATGCCATCGGCTCGTGTGTCCGGAAAGAATATACCTATCAAATCTATAACTCCCGCATTCGGGATCCGTTTTATGTAAACCGTGCATGGTTCTATCCGAAGCATCTGGATGAAAAGATCATGCAGGAGGCTGCCTCGCAGTTTGTCGGTACGCACGATTTTGCTTCCGTCCGCTCTGTGGGCACGGAGGTAAAATCCACTGTCCGCACCGTTCATCACTTTGAAGTAGAACGTCAGGGCGACTTAATCCTGCTGAAAATCTGTGCCAACGGCTTTTTGTACAACATGGCACGGGCCATGACCGGAACGGTGGTCTACGCCGCAGAGGGCAAGATTGCTCCGAAGGACATCGGAAGCATTCTTGCTGCCGGCGACCGTACCGCGGCCGGTCCGACAGTTCCGCCCGGCGGACTATACATGACGCAACTGTGGTATGATGACGGGGAGGAGGTTTTCCATGTCCGGTAAAATTCGGTTGGTGGAAAATGCCACAGATACACAGACGCGTCCCACCATGTCCCATCGATGGCTGATTTTTCTTGCGATTGTTCTCGTTGTAGTTGTTCTGTTCGGACTGTTTTTACTTTCCGGCAGCACCGCTTTAGACGGGATCAAACGATTTTTCCGCTATAGCGGTGTTGACCGCGAAACATACGGAGCAATTGATTTTGAAAACTTCGGAAGCGTTGACTATTGCTTGGTCAATGATCGCCTTGCGATTGCCACACAGGAGCAGCTTACGGTGTATGCGCAGGACGGTTCTGTCCTCGCACGGCATCCCGGCAGCTATACTTCCGCTGCGCTTGCAGGCAGCGGCAAAAATCTGCTTGCCTATGATATCGGCGGAAAACACCTCGCAGTCACAGACGCAGACGGCAGCCTCCGCTTTGAGCTGGAGGCCGCGGGTCTGATTTACGATGCAGGTCTTTCCGAAAGCGGTGCTGTCTGCGTCTTGACCGAAAGCAGCACCTGCCGCGCCGTTTTGGAAGTCTACAGCGGAAACGGTTCCCTCCTTTTCCGCCGAAATTCCAAGACCAATTATCTCAATGCCTGCGCGCTCTCACCGAACCATGAGTTTGTCGCCGCAACGACGCTCGGGCAGGAAAACATTGCCTTCTCCGCCTCCGCTCAGGTATTTGATACCGCTTCGGATGCCGTTTATGCCGAAATTTCTCTTGGTGCTCAGTTGATTTATGATCTGCAATTTCTCGATGAAAGCACACTTTGTGCCGTCGGAGAAAACGCTCTGGTCTTTTTTACCGCAGACGGAGCGATTTTGGGCGAATACGCAGCCGATGGCGGCGAGCTGATGGCATACAGCTTTGGCGGAGACGGCTTTGTTACCGCTCTATACGATTCATTTGAAGCAGATGGTCGATATCAACTGCTGACGTTGGATGAAAGCGGAACGGTCATTGCCGCCGTTTCCCTGGATAACGCTCCTTTGAGTCTCAGTGCCTGCAAGGAATATGTCGCCGTCTTGAGCGATATGAAGCTGCAAGTTTTCAATCGTGAGCTCAAAGAGCAAAGCACCGCTCCAAACAGCAATTGGCAGACGGTCCTGATCCGCTCAGACGGTACGGCCTACTGCATCGCTTCCGATGAGGCGACCTTGCTGATTCCCTGATTTACCCCATGAAGGAGGAATTCTATGAAACCGACATTATGCAGCAAATGCCAAAAAAATGTTGCTGTGATATTCATTACGAAAGTTGAAAACGGGCGAAGCACCAACGAAGGTCTCTGCCTGAAATGTGCCAAGGAGCTTGGCATTAAGCAGGTCGATGAGATTGTTCAGCGCATGGGCATTACCGACGAAGATCTGGAAGGTCTGAACGAAGAGATGATGTCCCTGATGCAGCCCGAGGACCCGGAAGATGACGAGGACGATATCGGCAGCCGCACTGCCACCTTCCCGCAAATGAACCGTCTGTTCGGTAACTCCGGCGGAATTGTTCCCAGAGAAGATCCAAAGGAGAAGGCAAAGGAGCCGCAGCCGGAAAAGCCGAAAAAGCAAAAGCGCAAGTTCCTTGACACCTACTGCCAGAACCTGACTGCAAAGGCGAGAGAAAACGCTTTGGACAAAATTATCGGTCGCGAAACCGAAACAGAGCGTGTCGTGCAGATTCTCAACCGCCGCCAGAAGAACAATCCCTGCCTGATCGGTGAGCCGGGTGTCGGCAAAACCGCCATCGCGGAAGGACTTGCCCAGCGCATTGCCGCCGGAAATGTCCCCTTTAAGCTCCGCAACAAGGAAGTCTATCTTCTTGATCTGACTGCGCTGGTTGCCGGAACACAGTTCCGCGGTCAGTTTGAAAGCCGCATGAAGAGCCTGATTGCGGAAGTCAAGGCCTGCGGAAATATCATTCTGGTCATCGACGAGGTGCATAATCTGGTCGGTGCCGGTGATGCCGAAGGCTCCATGAGCGCTGCAAACATTCTGAAGCCGGCGCTTTCCAGAGGCGAAATTCAGGTGATCGGCGCCACCACCTTCGCTGAGTATCGGAAATATATCGAAAAGGACGCCGCTTTGGAACGCCGTTTTCAGCCCGTTACCGTGGCAGAGCCGTCGATTGACGAAGCCGTTGCCATCATCCGCGGCATTTCCCATTATTACGAGCTGTACCACGGGGTCAGCGTGTCTCCGGAAATCGCCCGCCAAGCCGTCATCCTCTCTGAACGTTATATCACGGATCGTTTCCTGCCGGACAAGGCCATCGATCTGCTGGACGAAGCCTGCTCTGACCTGAATCTGCACTCGAAGGAGATCTCCGATCTTGCCGAAAAGCGCAAGGAGCGTGATGACTATCAGTTGGAGGTCAAAATGCTCACCGAGGACACCGAAAACGAGCACTATGAGCGTCTTGCCACTTTGCGAACCAATATTCTGCGTCTCGATCAGGAAATCGCTGCACTGGAAGCAAAACCGGCCCCCATGCTGACCATGGAAAATCTTGCGCGTGTTATCGAAATGTGGACAAAAATTCCCGCAAGCAAAATCCGCGCACAAGAGTACGAGCAGCTTCGCACACTGGACGAACGCCTGAAAAAGCGTATCATCGGTCAGGATGAGGCAGTCAAGGCTGTCTCCTCGGCAATTCGCCGCAACCGTGTCGGCATCGCCACAAAAAAGCATCCCGTCTCCTTTATCTTTGTCGGCTCTACCGGTGTGGGCAAAACCGAGCTGGTCAAATGCCTTGCCGACGAGCTGTTTGATTCCGTGGATTCTCTGGTGCGTCTGGATATGTCCGAATATATGGAGCGGCACTCCGTTTCTAAGCTGATCGGCTCTCCTCCCGGCTATGTGGGCTATGACGAAGCCGGTCAGTTGACCGAAAAGATTCGCCGCAAGCCCTACTCCGTCATTTTGTTCGATGAGCTGGAAAAGGCGCATCCGGATGTGCTGAATGTCCTGCTGCAAATTCTCGACGACGGCCGCATCACCGACGCACAGGGCCGCGTTGTCAATTTTGAAAATACCGTGATCGTCATGACCTCCAACGCAGGCTCCGACCGCAAGGACGGCTCAGTCGGTTTCGGCCGCAGTGTTTCTGAGCAGAGCAGAGAAAAAGCAATCAAGGCGCTGCGCGAATTCCTCCGTCCCGAATTCCTGAACCGCGTGGACGAAATCATTTGCTTCAACCGTCTGAGCGAAGAGAATTTCCGCGGTATCGCCGCGATCATGCTGGGCGAATTGAAGGATAATCTGTCGGAGCACGGCATCAACCTAACATGGGACGAGAGCATTATTGACTATCTTGTTAAAAAATCCTACTCCGTCACCTACGGCGCCAGAAATCTTCGCCGCACGATTCAGCGCGAGCTGGAAGACGGCATTGCGGAAAGAATGATTGACAGCTACGATCATCCGATTTCCCAAATCAAGCTGCTTGCCGACGGGGAGAATGTTGAGATTCTTGCACTATGATAAAAGCTGCATTTTTTGATATTGACGGGACGCTGGTTTCTCTGAAAAAGAAGGTATATCCTGCCTCAACCAAATCCGCTTTGAAGCGGCTGCGTGAGCGCGGTGTGCTCTGTTTCGTTGCAACCGGACGTTCCAAGTTTGAAATCAAAACAGAACATCTTCTGGACGGCCTGGAGTTTGACGGCGTTTTGACCAACAATGGGCAGGATGCCTATGACGCAGACGGCAACCTGCTCTACGGCAGACCTCTGGAGCCTTCCGAAGCCGCCGCCGTGCTGGACTGGGTGGAGAAAAACGGCTGCGCCTGCTGGATGGTCAGCGCAGAAAAAAGCATCCTGAATTTCTGTAATGACCGGGTTTTGGAGGCGATGGATGCCATCCACACCCGTCCGCCGGAACCGGGCAATCTTCGCGCAATGCTGGAAAAACCGATCTATAAGATTGTTTTGTTCCTGCGTCGGGAGGAAATGGCTCCCGCTATGGCACTCGCGCCCACCAGCCGAATGACGCAATGGTATCCGCTTGGGCATGATATCATTTCCTCCGACGGCGGCAAAAAGAATGCCATGCTGGAAATCATCCGCCGCTATGGGATTCGTCCGGA
>JAEDKB010000230.1 GCA_016296045.1 Oscillospiraceae bacterium | reverse complement strand
TGGCAGCTCCTGCTATACCGAACCTTTTATAAGCCTGTTATGCGGTGTTGCCTTATATTTTCTGCCCACGCGCTTCGTCGCATCCGTGACGCTCCCGCGCGAGATGGCGGTAACGCCGAACTTGCTGCGCAGTTGGTCGACGGTCTGGTCGAGCTTCCGGGCGCGATCTTTTTGATCATCCTGAAACATGGAGAGCTGCACCGTTTCGTTGTCGGAAACGTCGCCCAACGTCACGCCGAGCAGCCGCAGCGGCGTATAGCCGTCCCACAGCTCTGAAAACAGCGTTTTGGAAAGCGCGAAGACCTCGGCAGTCACGTCGGTCGGCTCTGGGAGCTTTCTCTGGTGGGATTTGTTGCGGAAATCGTTACCGCGGATGGTCACGGTTACGCAGGAGCAGCGCCTGCCGTCCGCGCGCATCCGAGAGGCCACGCTGTCGCAGAGTGCCAGCAGGATTTTGTTTGCCTGCGCGGTGTCGGTCACGTCCTCTTCCAGTGTCACAGAGTTGCCGTAGCCCTTGACGGTCTCCGGCTCTGCCAGCACGGGTGAAGAATCCATTCCGTTTGCGTAATCGTGGATGAGTTTTCCCATCTTGACGCCGACGAGTTTTTGGACGCGCGTGAGGTCTGTCTTTGCAAGATCACCAATCGTGCGGATTTGAGACGCGGTCAACTTGCTCGCCGTCGCGCGGCCGACCGAATACAGCGCGCCCACAGGCAGCGGCCAGAGCTTCTGCGGAATTTCGGATGCAAACAGGGTGTGAACCTTATTTGGCTTTTCAAAATCACTCGCCATCTTTGCCAGCAGCTTATTGGGCGCGATGCCAACATTGACCGTGAAGCCGAGCTCGGAGAAAATCGTGTCCTTGATCGTGTGCGCAATGGCGATAGGGTCCGGATACAGAAGACCGGTGCCAGTCATATCAAGAAAGCATTCGTCGATGGACACCTGCTCCACGACCGGCGCGAAGCGGCGGCAGATGGCGATAAACGCTTTGGAGTTTCTGGTGTAAAGAGCAAAGTCCGGCTTTGCCAGAACGAGCTGCGGGCATTTACGCAGCGCCATCGCGACAGGTTCTCCGGTTGTAACGCCGAACTTTTTTGCGGGGATGGATTTGGCAAGGATCACGCCGGTGCGCTTGTCGCGGTCGCCGCCGATGGCGGAGGGAATGAGACGAAGATCCGGCTCTCCGTCCGCCACGCGCCGCGCGGCTTCCCAGGATAAAAACGCGCTGTTGACATCCACATGAAAAATAAGCCGCTGCACAAAATCACCTCCGGTAAGCCCAGTATAGCACATCCGGAGAGAATCACAAACAGAAAAGGAGAGGAAACCTTGAACGTCTTGATGGTGGAGCCGGGAAAAGCTCCGTATGAAACGCAGATCGGCGATGATCTGCGAAGTATGCAGGCAGTGGTCGGCGGATATATCCAAGCCGTGTATCCCTTTGAACAGCCCGTCGCGCTGGTCTGCCGCGAGTCCGGAAAGCTGGATGGTCTGCCGCTCAACCGCGCACTGCGCGATGCAGATGGTGATATTTATGACATTGTCGCGGGGAAATTTTTTATCGTCGGACTCGGCGAATCGGATTTCACCGACCTGCCGCATGAGCTTGCCGAGCGGTTTGCCGAGCAATTCCGACAGCCGGAAATGTTCATGCGCGTGGATGGCAAAATCGTCGCCGCGCCGATGCCGGAGGAACAGACGCAGGGCGGGATGGCATATTGACAGGAGGATACATGAAACAGGCAACAATTCAAATCATATTTGAAGAAGAAAAGCTCCGTGCTCTCCGGCGCTACATCGCAAAGCGCGATTCGACGCTGGAAGCGGAGCTGCAAAAGGCGGCGCAGCGACTCTATGAAAAGGTCGTGCCGGCCGCTGTGCAGGAGTACATCAGCGATTGCGAGCAGGATGAACCTGTGCGCAAGCCGCAGAAGAAAACGGAGGTGCCGCGATGAGCGGTCAGGATATTTTGCAGGAGCCGCGACAGGCGGTATTTCGAGTGACCGAAAATGGCGAGAGTATGCATTTTTCTGTGCCAGAATCCGTGGAGCTGTTGCAGGCGGCAGCCCACCTGCGGAACTATCTGTCCGACGAAAACGCGGGCACAAAATTTACAGCCATATTTCCGCACGGTGAGAAGATCACGCAGGAGCAGTTCGATGCGGCAGCCGCAGAGCGCATGGAGAACACAGGGTGTATCGCCGGTGCGTATGAGCTGGACTTTGACGCGCGGACGCTTTCTGCGCTCAACATCATGGACGGCTGGAAGGTCTACGCGATGCAGGACGTGGCAGACGCAGCAGAGCAGGCATTTCAGGAAGCGGAGATTTCAGAAGATGCACGTTGGCGCGTTTTTCTTGACCGGCTGGAGGGCAAGGAAATGACGTATGAACCGCCCGCGATGGAGATGCAGCTGTGACCGACAGCGTGTTCCGCGCCGTCGCGCCCGTGTCGGCGGTTTGTGCGGCTTTCCGGACACAGCCGAGCGCGTACCCGCCAAACACCAGAAAACCGGACGTTGCGCCGGTGTGCGGGAGCGCTACGAAAGCGGCAAGCACGGAAGAAGATCGCCTGCGGGCGGTTTTCGGCGGAGAGAGAAGCCGCAAGCGGCGAAGCAGGAGAAAGCCAAGGTGTCGTGCGCGCACCTTGGCAGACACATCTGCCCGCAGTGCGGGCAGTTTGGGGCTTTCGGGCAGGGGTTGTTGAGAGGGCAAAAACAGCCCTGTTGGGGTCGGAAGCGCAGATAGTCCCGCTGTTTCAAGGAAAACAGCGGGGTTGCGCACAAAATTGGAGGAAAATTGGCATGGCAAACAAGAAAATCAAATTCCCGCTCTGGCTCATGCCGGA
>JAEDKB010000229.1 GCA_016296045.1 Oscillospiraceae bacterium | reverse complement strand
CAGTTTACATAAATTAGTTTCGAACTTGTTTCCGATATTGTGCAAAATCCTGACCGGATTCTCCCTTCGTCTTTTTTACCATTTGATTTTATAGAAAAAATCCGTGACGGACGCTCCGGAACGCAGCTCTCCGCGCTTTCAAAAAAATTTTTTACAAAAATGTAAAAAAGCTATTGATTTTATAGACTTTTCTCGCTATAATGTATTTCTGCATGAAGAAAAAACACACGGTTTTTAGATAATCACCGTACGAGGAGGTGCACCATGCCCAACATCAAGTCTGCAAAGAAGAGAGTTTCTCTGTCCCGTGCTGCCAACGAGAAGAACAAGATGGAAAAGTCCGCTCTGAAGACCACCATCAAGAAGTTCGACGCCGCTGTCGCTTCCGGTGACAAGGCACAGGCCGGCACTGCTTATACCGCAGCCGTCGTCGCTGTTGACAAGGCCGTGAACAAGGGAATCCTTCACAAGAACAACGCAGCTCGCAAGAAGAGCAGCATGACGCTGAAGTACAACGCAATGGCGTAAGCAAATATGGAGTTTTTCCGCCTGATGGGTTTCCATCAGGCTTTTGCTTTTATATGTGCGTTTATCCGCTGCGTTTCGGAATTCCCCTTTCTATTGCTTTTTCTTCGCAGAATGTATTATAATGAAATCATCATCAAAAGGAGGAGGCACAGATATGGCGCTGCATCAGGATTCCATCCGCACCCTGCCGGGCATCGGCCCGAAAAAAGCGGAGCTGTTTGCCAAGCTCGGCATCCAAACGCTCGGTGACCTTCTGCTTTTTTTCCCGAGAGACTATGAAGACCGCACGCAGCTTTTACCGATTTCCTCTCTGGAGGTCGATCAGCCTGCCTGTTTTATCGCTTCGGTCGTCACAAATCCGCAGACGCACAGAATTCCGAAGCCCGGCCGCAAACGGCTGGAATACACCAAAGTGACCGTTGCCGATCACACAGGACGGCTGAATCTGACGTTTTTTAACGCAAGCTATACCGCCGAAAAGCTGATTCGCGGCGAAACCTACTGTTTTTACGGGACGCTGACCGGAGACTATCTCGGCTATGCCATGACCAATCCGCTTTTTGAGCCGCTGGACGCTGCCGGCAGCGTGACCCGCTGCATTATGCCGATCTATCCGCTGACCGCCGGACTGAGCAACAAGCAGGTTTTTACTGCCGTACAGGCGGCGCTTGCCCGTTGCGCAATAACGGAGACCTTACCCGAAGACGTGCTGCAAGCCTACGACCTGTGTGACGCGGCAACCGCTCTGCGCGAAATTCATCTGCCCTCCGGTGCCGAGGCATTGGAGGCGGCGCGGAAGCGTTTGGTCTTTGAAGAATTTTATATTTTTTCTGCGGCTCTGGCAACGGTTCGCGCAAAACGCACCGTGTTTTCTTCCGTTCCGATGCAAACAAGCGACATGGCGGATTTTTACCGCAGTCTGCCTTTTACCTTAACAAACGCTCAGACGCGGGCAATCAACGACATTCTCACCGACTTCCGCAGCGGAAAACCGATGAGCCGTCTGGTGCAGGGCGATGTCGGCTGCGGCAAAACGATGGTTGCGGCGGCAGCCGCCTATTGCGCGGCAAAAAACGGGCGGCAGACGGCGTTCATGGCTCCGACGGAAATTCTGGCAAGGCAGCATTTTGACCGACTTGCTCCGATGTTTGCCGCATGGAAGATTCCCTGCATCCTTTTGACCGGCTCCATGACGGCGGCGCAGAAAAAAAACATCCGCCAAAAAATTGCAAACGGCGAATATGCGCTCGTGATCGGCACACACGCTTTGCTGACGGAGACGACCGTGTTTTCCGATCTCGGTCTTGTAATCGCGGATGAACAGCACCGTTTCGGGGTGGCGCAGAGAGCAGCTCTGCTTGCCAAGGGAGAACGGCCGCATTTGCTGATTATGTCCGCAACGCCCATCCCGCGGACGCTTGCATTGATCCTTTACGGCGATCTGGATGTTTCCGTCATTGACGAGCTGCCTCCCGGACGGCAGCCGGTGGAAACCTTTCTTGTGGATGAGCGCTATCGTGCCCGTCTGAACGGCTTTATCCGCAAGCAGGCGCAGGAGGGACATCAGACCTTTATCGTCTGTCCTGCCATTGAAGAAGGCGAAATTGAATCGCTGAAAGCAGCCGAGCAATGGGCGCAGACGCTGAAAAGCACGGTCTTTCCGAATCTTCGCGTTGCGCTGCTGCACGGAAAGATGAAGGGCGCGGAAAAGGAAGCCGTGATGGAGGCCTTTGCGAAACGGGAATATGATATTCTCGTTTCAACCACGGTCATTGAAGTCGGTGTGGATGTTCCGAACGCCACACTGATGGTCGTGGAAAACGCGGATCGTTTCGGTCTTTCTCAGCTTCATCAGCTCCGCGGCAGAATCGGGCGCGGCGATGCAAAATCCTACTGCATTCTGGTTTCGGAGCACCCCTCTGCGGAAACACGCGCCCGGCTGAAAGCCCTATGCGCCACATCGGACGGCTTCCGCATTGCGGAGGAGGATCTGAAGCTGCGCGGCCCCGGCGATTTCTTCGGCAGCAGGCAGAGCGGTCTGCCCGTTTTCCACATCGGCAATCTGGCACAGGATCTGAATGTTCTGAAGCAGGCGCAGCAGGCCGCTGCCGAAACCATTCAGCGCGGCGCGCTTCCGGAAGCGCTGCAAGCCTCCGTGGATGCCTTGCTGCAAAACGGTGAATTCAGGATGAATTAGCATAACGGAGCTGACACAAATTCCCGTGTCAGCCCCGTTTCATCATACGAATACCTGATAGAAAGATTGAAAAAGATTTCTGATACTGATTCTTGATTAAAAAGTTTAATCAAGAATCCCGTGTGCTGCGCACA
>JAEDKB010000228.1 GCA_016296045.1 Oscillospiraceae bacterium | reverse complement strand
GCCGACGATATATTCGCCGTTTTTTTCCTCCACGGTCAGTGAGCAGCCGCGGGGGCAAACAATGCAGGTGAATTCTTTCATTTTGACGCCTCCTCGATCGAAAATTCGGCTTTGGAGCCTTCGCTTAAGCCGTAAGCCGTAAAATCAAAGGAGAGCCTTTCCATTTCCGGCGGGCGCAGATACGCGTATTTTTTGGAAAAAACTTCCTTGCCGTCAATGGTAAGCTTCAAAGAAGCACCGTTGAAAACATCTTTGGAGCGGAAATATACCGTCACATTTTTGTTGTCGGCATTCAGATCAAGCATCTGCGGAACAACGTAAAGCAGATTTTTGCCAACGGTGATATCCATGCGTTTTCTCTGCTTTCCGGCGTATTCCGCCGCCGCTTTGCCCGCAGTTTCGCCGCTTTCGGAAACATAGTCCACAAGGTCGTTAACGTGCAGGGCGTTGCCGCAGGAGAAAATTCCGTCCACTGTGGTCATCAGTGAAGCATCGCATTTCGGGCCCTTGGTTCTGCCGTCAAGCTGCACGCCGAGATTTTCGGCAAGCTCGTTTTCGGGAATAAGTCCCACCGATACAATCAGCGCATCGCAGGCAACGATTTCCTGTGTGCCGTCTATGGGCTGCATTTTTTCGTCCACTTGGCTGATTTCCACGGCTTCCAGACGTTTATCGCCGAACACTCTTGTAACCGTGTGAGAAAGATATAACGGAATATTGTAATCGTGCAAGCACTGATGAATGTTTCTTGTAAGACCGGAGGGGGTGGATTTTGCTTCATAAACGCCGAGAACTTCCGTGCCTTCCAATGTCAGGCGGCGTGCCATGATAAGACCGATATCGCCCGAACCGAGAATAACGCATTTTTTTGGTTCTTCACGGATTCGTGTGTAAAACACTACGAGAAGAAGGTAAAGAGATAAATCTAACCAGCAGGAAGAAAAAGCTGTCATCTCTGTAACCGTATCCGATGCGTTTGGCAACCTTGATTTTGTTGTTGAAGCCTTCCAGCTTTCCGGTACTGATCGGAAACTGAGCATGAGCAATCAGACCGGGAAGTCTTTTTTCTTTAAGCTCGGCAAATTTTACAAGAGCAGGAATACCGCTTGATTTTGCCGCATGAAACCAAGCAGTCCACCTATCTTCGGCGACAGTTCGGTCGGTTAATCTGAAAAGGTCACACATTTCTTCTTTCATAGCGTAGCATACTGCAAGATCGTGGTGGTCTTGCAGTATTTCTTCAAGACATTGACTTCTTGCTTCGGACAGATTATCCCTGTTCATAAGCAAAGTCCATCTTGATTTTTTCAGCTTGTTGTATTCCTGCTTTTCGGATTTTGCTTGTTTCTGTAATTCTTTCTTTGTTGTATTGTCGGTTTCATTACTGATTTGAGAAAGAATTTCTTGTGATATTTTACTGTGTTTCCGGGCTTCTTCCAATCTCACAACACCGAGGACTTCTTTACCGTACTGTGCCTGCATATGATAACGGTCATATACAATTTCAGCTTGTGGAATATGCTTTTCCACAAGCTTATGATAGGATGCGTTCATGTCCATTGCCACGGCAATGACTTTTGATAAGGTGTCGGGATTGATTTCTTCAAAGAACTTTGAAAAGTCGGAAAGTGTTCTGCCCTTTCCGACCCACAGAACATCGCCTGTTTCAAGATCCATAACGCAGGTGGCATAACGATGTCCTTTATGTATTGCAAATTCATCAACAGCAAGAAACTTTGGCTTGTAGCCTGACGCTTCAAGTTCGGCTTTGCGTTCGGCTATCTTCTCTTTCATATATTCCGTTTGAATTTTTCGTATGGTGTCCCAGTGTATTCCTGTCATTTCCTGAATTGCTCGTATTGAAACCTTGTGTTTTAGAAATCCTTTTATCTGATTGGCAGCTCTTTCTGTTATTCTTGTTCCGGGATACACAAACGGTATATCTTCCGTAAATGTTTTACCGCATTTTTTGCACTTATATCTATGTCCGTAGAACTGAAGCCGGTGCATGACACCCAGCCATACGGGAACATCACTTAAATAGGTATCGTACGTTTCATGCATATACACTTCATTTCCGCAAAACGGACAATGTACATCTTTTGTCTTGACCTGACTTTCAAAAAACAATACGCTGCTTTTTTCATCGGGGCTTATTCCTAAATGTGTCGTTTTGTACCCTTGACAACTTAATTCAACTTTGATATCATCAAAACAGAGCATAGATTGTTCCTCCTGATTGTTTTCTCGCAACTACAATTTTGGAACTTTCTATGCTCTTTTTCAATACCTTTTTTCAATTTTTACACACAAATCCGTGAAGAGGCATTTTTTTGCGGGAGATTGCCCATACACATTCACGAGCTGCTGCGCCGTGCCCGCCGTGAAAACGCCTGCCGGACGGGTTCCGTGAATATTTACCTGCTTTGCCGTTCTTTCCCGACATCCGGTGGCGAGAATGAGTGTTTTGCCGAGTACCTGTGCAACACCCCCGGTGTTGACAAGGGTGATGAGAAAGCCGTTTTCGGCTTTTTTGATGTCGGTAACATAGGTCAGTATTTCGCAGTCGATATTTTTATCGCGGAAGGTATCAATAAATCTTTCCGCGTATTCGGGGCCGGATAATTTTTCGCCGAAGCGTACAAGCCCGAAGCCATCGTGTATACATTGCTTCAGAATGCCGCCGAGGCGGGGTTCCCGTTCGATAAGCAGCGTTTTCGCGCCGTTTTCATCGGCTTTTATCGCTGCGGCAAGTCCGGCGGGACCGCCGCCGATCACCACGGTATCATACATTTTCACGGCTGCTTACCTCCTTCTTTTTCGGTGCTTTGGCGGATCCGTAGGTTATAACGGCTTCCCCG
>JAEDKB010000227.1 GCA_016296045.1 Oscillospiraceae bacterium | reverse complement strand
ACAGCTCCTCATAATACCACGCGTCCTCGGGAACGTCCGTGAACGGCAGCGGCTCGCGTTCGGGCAGAGCATCGAGTATCTGCTGAGCCATGTACTCATGGCCGGCAACGGTGGGATGAACATTTTTAACAAAATTATCCCAGAATGTATCATCTGTCAGAGGCGGGAACTCATAAACCTCGGTGTCAGGCACGTCCGCGACGATGTATTCTGCGGAGCAGTCGCTCTCAAAACGAATATATCGATTCATTTGGCGAACGGTCATGTCTGCCATTTTTCCGATGGAAACAAGGGATTCATCAGTAAGCTTCACGTCACGGAATGGATTGTACATACCCACGGCTACAATGGTTGCGTCGGGGTTCAATTCACGGATGCAAGTGATGATCGCGTCCCAATTCTCCTTGAACATGGCCTGACCGTCCTGCAGGGCGACTGCAAGTTCTGCCAGAACCAGCGGTGTGACACCGAGAGTTTCAGCTGTGGTAAGGATATTTCCGGCAAGCTGTCCGAGAGCGCCAAGGCCGTTTAGCTGCTCAGAGACAGGCCCGATGATGCTCGAATCCGAGATTTTGCTCATGTATACGCCGACACGAGTGAGCGCATAGGTCAAAGTATCATTTGAACCGATGTTGATGGTTATGAGATCGGCATTTTCGATGCCCTCCAGAAACTGCGGGCGCTGGGTCATCATAAGCTCATCGACAGTAATACCGGAGAGAGACTCCAGCATGCTGTCGCTGTATTCGTCACCCGAATAAGACAGGTCGAGCACACGGCGCAGCTCAACCGAACGGAAGCCGCAGCGTGCCAGCGAATAATACGTGTCAGCATCCACCGCTTCTGCTACGAGGTCGGGATAGCTGCCGACGACACGCGTACCGTCCAGAACATCGCCGTTTTCACCGGGGTAGGTATCCAGACCGTATCCGGCTGGAATACTGTCACCGAGCATAGTGTAGGTATCATACTGTTTTGAGGAATCGGCAGCGGCTCCTGTACAGAGCGTCCCAATAATCAAGGCTGCAGTCAGGCATATACATAATACTCGTCTTAAATGCTTCATTAAAAACGCCTCCTTTGTTATGCGGATACGGCTTCCAGCGCACGGAAGTCGATTTTGCCGATTGATGTATACGGCATGGTGTTTTGGAATTGGACTAACGCAGGCTGCATATATTCCGGCAGCTCCTTGCGGCACAACTGAACGATCTCATCCAGAATTTTTTCTTTCGGCTCTGTTACATCTTTTTTGAGAACTATATGAACACAAGGCAGATTGCCCTGCGGCTTTGTCTTATCCGGCGTGGAAACGGCGGCACAGACCGCGACCGCCGGGTGCTTGGCCACGGCATTTTCGATGATCGTCGGGAATACCTTGAATCCGTCGTGACGAATTATGACGCGTTTGATACGTGCATCAATAAAGACGAATCCGTCCTCGTCCATATAGCCAATATCGCCCGTGTGCACCCAGAGTTTCCCGTCGCTGTGGCGGCGGATAACATTTGCGGTCTCTGCTTCATTTTCATAATAGCCAATCATCATTGTAGGGCCGCAGACACATATTTCACCTTTTTCGCCTATGTTTAACTCCTCGCCCGTTTCCGGGTCGAAAACTGAAACGACCGTATTCACCAGCGGTATTCCGACGCTGCCCGGTTTGTTGACATCGCTCATGCAGGCGCAGGCGACCGCACACAGCTCTGTCATGCCGTAGCCCTTTGTTAGCGGGTATTTGCTGTTATGCTCTTTAAAGAATTCGTTTACGGCCATCTCTGCCGGTACGGAGATTCCGTCGCCGCCGGCACATCCGTTGACGAGGAAAGACAGGTCTTTGCCGTTGAGCCGCTTGTCGTTGAGCAGGAATTGATAGTGCGAGGGAACACCGGCCATATGCTCCGGCTTATACTTTAAGATCAGCCCCGCCAGCTTCTGCGGGTCAAGCTGCGGAATTATAATCGAGGTCACACCTGAGCACAGAGGCAGATGAACACCGAAGCCGAAGCCATAGGCAATAAACGGCGGCATTACATTAAGGAAGCGCTGGCCGCGGTGGAATTTGATGCGGCAGTGCCCAAACTGGAACGCAAGCGCATTGAAGTTATTGTCACACAGCATGACGCACTTGGATGCGCCGGTCGTACCGCCGGTATGTACGATCACGCAGCATTTGTGCGCGCGATCCGGGATCGTGCGTAAAGCCTGACATCCGCCTGATGCAATGAAGCTGCTCCAGTTGATGCATCTTGCATCGTATTGGTTGTGGTCATGATTCGACAGCATATAGAATATCTTTTTGGTTGTTGGCAGGGATTCCGCCGGGGAGAGAACGATTACTTTTTCCACGTCCGAGCCTTCCACTGCCTGCTGCACCTTCGGATATGCTGCATCTATCGTGCAGACATATCTTGCGTGCACTTCATCGATATATTCCCGTATACCGTCGGGACTGTAGCGCGGGTCTACCATATTAGGAATCGCACCGATCAGATCCATAGCGTAAAATGAATATACAATCTCAGGCGTCGTTACGGAACAGATCAGTACAACATCGTTCTCCTTTACACCCTGCGCGATATAAGCCTGTGCGGTCTTCTGGATGTTCTCAAACAGCTCGCGGTAGGTGATCTCTCTGTCAAAGTAGTTCAGCGCTATTCCGTCAAGATTATCCTTGTTGCTTTCATATAAATAATCATACATGGAGCACTCGGGCATTTCGGCGCTGAGGTCATCGTCGGTATAGAACTTCAGCCAGGGCTTTTCGACAGACGGCTTTACTGTCGCATCAAGCAATTCACACATTTTTCTTCCTCCATATTTAAACTGTACTTTTGCGGTATTTTTGTATAATGATATACTTATTTGTTTTGATTGTC
>JAEDKB010000226.1 GCA_016296045.1 Oscillospiraceae bacterium | reverse complement strand
CGATACCGCCGACCAACAGAGAAATGCCCGCAATCCAGATGAGCTGTTGATTGGTCGCATTGCTCAATTTCTGAAGCTGCTCCGCACGTTCGAGAAGGTCGGTGCTGCGATAGCTGAAGCCATTCTGCGAAGCAGCGGAAACGATTTGATGCTCGCTGAGATAATCGGCAACCGCCTTGCCCGCGCCGGTCATCTCATCCGTAGAGGCTGCGCGAACGGCAACATTCTGCGGCTCGTCAAAGCGATATGCGATCGGCCATGTGCTGTCGGGCAGGAATATCGAGCCTCCGCCCATATCCGCATAGAGGTAATAATCCTCCACGGAATTGATGACCGGCTCATATGTTTTACTGTGCGCCGCAACACCGATCACCGTATAGGGTTCTCCAAAAATCTCCACGATTTTCCCGACAGGCGTTTCGCTTCCGAAAAGGTTTTTTGCAGCATTCTCATCCACAATCAGATTCTTCCGCATCTGTGCCGCATCTTCCTCCGTAAAGGCACGTCCCTGCTTGATCTGATAATCATTGACCGAAAAATAAGTGTTATCGATGCCGTAGACGCTGCCGGAAAACTGCGTATTCTGATAAAATACGGAATCGGCATAGCTGCGCTGATGATAGAAAGAAACCTCCTGCACACCGTCAAGCTCACGCAGCTCATCGCGCTGCTCGCTTTCAAGCTGATGAACCCCCTGCGGAATGCTGTTATAGCTCATGTCATAGGGCATATCGTTCTGATATAACTGCACGGTAACAACATTGTTCCCCGCTCCGATCAGATTCTCCTTGATCTGCTCATTGGTACCTTTGATGCTGGATATGATGGTAATGATCGATGCGATTCCGATGATAATGCCCAGCATTGTCAGAAACGAGCGCATCTTGTGTGCAAGAACGCCTTGAAGCGCCTGAGAAATACTCTCTGTCATATGGTATTCCTCCTTCCTGTCAGCCGTAAAAGCTGTCAAACGATGATTCCACCGTCTTTGCGCCTTCTTTTACATCCTTGCCGTACGGGAAAGCAATCCAGTCCGTCTCGGAAATATCGCCGTAAACTGCCGTATAGCTGCCCCAAAGGCTGCTTCCGAGCGTAACGGTCG
The DNA here is from genome assembly GCA_016296045.1 of Oscillospiraceae bacterium. Classification (GTDB taxonomy): domain Bacteria; phylum Bacillota; class Clostridia; order Oscillospirales; family Oscillospiraceae; genus JAZOXB01. The sequence continues at coordinate 1,784 of JAEDKB010000226.1, read as the reverse complement.
TTTTGACAAGTGTTCCGTCCTCGCCACGCTTGTAGACGTAAGAGCTTCCGTTCTCCGTGCGAATATACATATTCTCCAGATAGAGCGTTCCGCTCTGATCTTCCGGCGTACCGATAGAAACGGAAACATATTCTCCTTCCTGCAAGCCTGCAGAAGCATCTACCGCGACCAATGCACCGTAAAGCGTCACATTGGGATTTCCGGAGCCGTAATAATATCCGCTTGTGGGCAGATCGGATATGCTTTCCAGTGTGCCCGTAACCTGTACGCCGCTCATCCATGACATTACTTCGACGGGTGTTCCGACCGCAAAGCTCTCGCAGTCATATTCGCCGAGAGGTACCTGAACGTAGAAGCAGCCGCCGCCGGAAACGATCATCAGCGGTGTATTTTCACTCAGCGCGGTTTCCGCATCGGTCAGTGCCGTCACAACGCCGTCTACGGTTGCATACACAATCCCGTTTTCCGCTTCCTTCGTCATGCGCTCAAGTTCTACCTGCGCAAGACGGTATTGCACATCCAGATCGCGAATTTCTTTTTCCTTTTCCTTACGCATCTGAGCGATTTCTGCCGAGGTGTAACCGGAGCTGTTATCCTGCCAGTAGGTTTCTTCCTCTTCCTCGGCAGGCTCCTCCGTATCCGCCAAATACGGGTCAAAGAAGTGGTATTTATACTGTGCCGGCGTTTCATCCTCTGCCGGCAGTTTGATCACATGCAGACCCCAGCAATCCAGAATTGCCCCGTTAACGGCGTTTTGCTCCCGAATCTCAAAGCTGATCCACACCTCATTCTTATCCGCAAGCTCTGCGTCTATAAATTCATTATCAAACGTCATGCGTTCTGTCCAAAGCCAGCGGTGCGGTTGATCCTGCGTGCCTTCGCCGCCCAGATCGTAAGGAAGCTCCTCCACCGGCGTCAGCGGCTGTGTGGGCTTCTGGGTCGTGGGCTGCGTTGCAGGGGGCGGCGAATACGGCAGCATTGCGTTGATCTCTGCCAAATCCTTTTTTGCATTTTCAAGATCCAGCTCCGCCTGCTGCACGCCGATGCGCTGACGTTCCAGTTGAATTTCAGTCAGAGTCGTATCATAGCTGAGCAGCTTATCGCCTGTTTTGACCTGCTGCCCCTCTGTTACAAAGATCTCTGTAACCGTTTGCGTGCTGCTGGGATAGATCGCCTGTAAATTATCCGATGTGACCGTTCCGTCATACTGACTTCCCATTCCGTAGCCGTCTGTAGAACAGTAGCCGACGGGAAGCACCTGCACCGGATCTCCGGCATTGCCGAAATACCACAGTGCGCCGACCAGAATCGCAACCGCCACGATTGCGCTGATTGTACTGATCAGGATGATTTTCAGTTTCTTATTCATCGGCTTCACCCGCCTGACTTGCATCGGTAAGGATACCGTCACGGATAAAGCTCATCCGCTTTGCCCGCTGCGCGATCTCCGGTTCATGCGTAATCATAATAATGGTTGTACCTTCCGCGTTCAGCTTGTCAAAGATTTCCATGATCTGATTTCCGGCTGCGGTATCCAATGCACCGGTCGGCTCATCTGCCAGCAAAAGCTTCGGTTTGCCGACGATTGCCCGAGCAATCGCAACGCGCTGACACTGTCCGCCGGAAAGCTGATTGGGCATAAATTCCATACGATCTTCCAAGCCAACCGTTTTGAGCGCCGCTTCCGCCAGTTCTCTGCGCTGCTTTTTCGGAACACCGCCATACATCAGCGGAAGTGCCACATTGTCCGCAGCGGTCATTTTCGGCAGCAAATAAAAGCTCTG
>JAEDKB010000225.1 GCA_016296045.1 Oscillospiraceae bacterium | reverse complement strand
GGGATTGTCAGGATATCATTTATTCGGTATAATGAAAAAAACGTTTCGGGGAGAAAAAGAAAATGACACTGAACGAGCAGATTCTGGCGTATCAGCCGCAAAACGAGCAGGAGGAAAAGGACAAACAGTTGATATTGGACTTTTTAAAGGCAAATCAGGATGCGTTTCTCCGCACAAATCGGGTCGGGCATATGACGGCTTCGGCATGGGTAACCAATCGGGAGCGGAGTAAGGTGCTGATGGTATATCACAATATCTATCATTCCTGGTCATGGTGCGGCGGTCATGCAGACGGAGAAACCGACTTGTTACAGGTTGCCCTGAAGGAATGCCGCGAGGAAACGGGTCTAAATCATGTGCATCCGGTGTCACAGGACATTTTTTCATTGGAGTGCTTAACCGTGGACGGGCATGAGAAACACGGCGAATATGTATCGAGTCATCTGCATCTGAATGTGACCTATCTGCTGGAAGCGGACGAGACAGAGCCGCTTTCCGTCTGTGAACAGGAAAACAGCGGTGTCAAGTGGTTTTCTACGGACGAGGCGCTGACTGCGTCAACAGAACCGTGGTTTGTTGAACGAATTTACCGCAAGCTCAACAGACGATTGGCGCGTTTTTCGGAAAAGTGATTTGCTTTTCCAACTAAAATATGCTATAGTAATTTTTAATGGAACCTTATCCGGAGGAATTATATGGAAAAACAATTTTACATTTCTGTAGCGGGCTTGACGGTGGAAATGAATTATCTCAGAGAAGCAACACGGTTTGCCTGTGCGGATTATATCATTGATGCACCTGTAGGGAAAGCGGACATCATCGCTTCAACCAACCCGGAAAAGGTTGAGGAGGAAGTGCAGCTTGCAAAAGAACCGGTTACCAGACGAAACGCCGAGCAGCTCAGCCTTTTCCGCGATATTGCCGAGCGTGTGCCGGATTTTGGCTGTTTTCTGTTTCACGGCGCGTCTGTTTCCTATGACGGAGAAGCGTATCTCTTCGGCGCCTTGAGCGGCACGGGAAAAACGACGCATATCAAGCTATGGATGGAGCATCTGGGGGAAAAGGTGCAGATCGTCAACGGCGACAAGCCGCTTCTGCGTGTCCGAAAGGACGGCGTGGATGTCTGCTCTACTCCGTGGGCAGGAAAGGAAAAAATGCAGCGAAACTGCATCGTTCCGCTGCGGGCAATCTGTCTGATTCAGCGCGGCGAAACCAACCATATCGAGCGGGTAGAGGCAAAAGACTATATGAACCTTGTGATGCAGCAGATCTATATCCCTCGCAATATAAAAGCACTGGAGGAGACGCTGACGCTGCTGGATCGTGTGCTGCAAACCGTTCCGGTATATCTGCTGCATTGTAATATTTCCGAGGATGCGGTTCGGACATCTTTCCCGGCGCTCACCGGTCAGCCCTATCCTGAAAAATAAACATAGAAAAAGCTGCCTGCGAATGATCTCGCGGGCAGCTTTTTTGCAGTGCTCAGCCGTATGATGGATGCGCTGCGGCAGAAAAACGGTTATCGTTTTACACGGAAGCGGGCAGGGACAGGATTTTTGCCGTCCCAGATAATACGGCGGAATTCGATCGGATCGGTGTTCCCTTCGGTGTTAATCATAAAGACCTGAGAATCCCGGTTCAGGTTCAATGCCTCCTTCAGATCCGGCGCAATTTCATCCGTTTGCAATGCAAAGAGCGTTCCGAGCGGTAATGCGCCGCTTTCACCGCTGACGATCATGGGATCGCCGTTCAGCGGGCAGCCCAGAATTCGCATACCGCGGGCGGCGACATTGTCCGGCGCCTGCATGAAGATATCGGCGTTGTTATTCAGAATATCAAAGGCAACGGGGGAAGGATCGCCGCAGGCAAGACCTGCCATGATCGTATCCAGATCACCCTTTACGGAATGACACTTTCCGTCGCCGGCGGCAATTGACTCATAAACACAGGCGGCCTTATCCGGCTCAACCACGATAAACAAAGGGGGATCTTCGGGGAACATGGCGCTGTAGAAGCCAACGACGCTGGCCGCCAAAGCACCGACACCTGCCTGAACGATCACATGCGTGGGTTTCACAATGCCCATGCCGGTGAACTGCTCCTGCGTTTCGAGCATAATGGAAGTATAGCCCTGCATGATCCAGGTGGGAATTTCCTCGTAGCCGGGCCAGGAGGTATCGGAAACAACATACCAGCCGTTTTTCTTTGCGTCTTCCGCCGCCTGACGGACGGCATCGTCATAGTTGCCGTTGACGACGGTGACTTCCGCGCCGAAACGCTTAATGGCATCGATACGGGGCTGACTTGTTTCGCTGTGGACGTAAATCTTGCAGGGGTGCTTCAACTGCTGGCAAGCCCAGGCAAGACCGCGACCGTGATTGCCGTCGGTTGCGGAGCAGAAGACAACATCGCCCAGAGCATCGTGGCACTCATCGCTGAGCAGATATTCGAAGGAAAGATCCTCGTTTTCTCTGCCGAGCAGCCTCCGCACCAGACGATAGACAGCATAAGAGCCGCCCATAACCTTGAAGGAGTTCATATGCAGACGAGCCGCTTCGTTTTTCACATAAATGCCGCCGACACCGAGCAGATGTGCGAGGTTGGGCAGCGCGACCAGCGGAGTCATATGGTAGCCGGGAATCTGCTGATGAAATTTACGGGCATCTCTTGCACGGTCGATTGGGAACATTTCCTTGGCTTTCGCAGGATTCTTTTTAGAAATGTCGCCGTTGTTGTGAATAATATACTTAAAATCGTTTTTCATTATGTAACACGCTTCTTTCCATTATAATGGTATATTATCATCATATCATAACTCCGTGATTTCGACAAGGACAAAACATATAATAGCGTGGCTCTTTTCTGCGAATGACGGTGTTTGCGGCAGCTGTTGCAAATAA
>JAEDKB010000224.1 GCA_016296045.1 Oscillospiraceae bacterium | reverse complement strand
GATGTGGCACTGCGCCGGGCATTGAAGGAAGAAACAACAGATACCACTACGCTGATCGTGGCACAGCGGATCAGTACGATCCTCCATGCGGATCAGATTATTGTACTGGATGACGGCAGGATCGCAGAGGAAGGTACGCATGAGGAACTGATGCGCAGGAACGGGCTTTATGCAAGCTTACGAAATACACAGAATCTGGATCGGCAGAAATAGATAAAAAAAGCAGGGAAATTGCACAAAAGCTATCCAAAACCGCTGAAAATGGATTATTTGCTTGATTTTTTGGTAAAGCCGTGCTAAAATATATGTCACCTGTGCCTATAGAGAGGAACCGATTCCACAATTCTCCATAGGATAAAAAAACGAGAGGAATGATTCTGTTGAGAAAAGTTTTGCACCCGGAAGATGCGATCAAGCATTTTCGTACCGGCGGAACGCCCGTATCCTGCAATGAATTCGGACACGGGCATATCAACAGCACTTATATGGTAAAGACCGATGACGGTCACGAGTATATTCTCCAGTGCATTAACCAGTATGTTTTTAACAACCCGAAAGCGGTTATGGAAAACGTCGGCGCCGTGGTGGAATATCTGCGCGGCCGCGTAAACGACCCAAAAGAGGTTCTGAATTTCCTTCTTTCCGACACGGATACATATTACTATGTTGACGAAGCGGGAGAATACTGGCGCTGCTATGAATTTGCAGACGGAATCTGTCTTGAGGCACCGGAATCCGATCAGGATTTCTATGAAAGCGCAATCGCTTTCGGACGTTTCCAGGAAATGCTTCAGGAGTTTCCGGCGGAAACGCTGCATGAAACGATCCCAATGTTCCATAATACTGTTAACCGCTATCGGATGTTTAAGGATGCGCTGATGGCGGATCGTGTGGACAGAGCGGCTTCCGTTCAGCCCGAAATTGCTTTTATCATGGAGCGTGAAGAGGAAGCGGGAACGCTGGTTCGTCTGCTCGAGCGCGGAGAGCTGCCTCTGCGTGTGACTCATAACGATACCAAGCTCAACAATGTTCTGCTGGACAGAAAGACGCGAAAGGCAATGTGTGTCCTTGATTTGGATACCGTTATGCCCGGCTCCTCTTTGTACGATTTCGGCGATTCGATCCGTTTTGGCGCTGCAACTGCGGCAGAGGATGAGCCGGATCTGAGCAGAATGGAGATCAATCTGGAACTTTTCCGTGTCTATACCGCAGGCTATCTGACCGCCTGCCGCAGCCTGACAAAAAAGGAAACCGAGCTGCTCCCGCTTGGCGCAAAGATCATTACGCTGGAGCTTGCGGTTCGTTTCCTGACGGACTATCTGGACGGCGACCGTTATTTTAAAACGGCATATCCGGAGCACAATCTGGTTCGTGCCCGCTCCCAGTTAAAGCTGGTTGCCGATATGGAGCGCAAGTGGGAACAGATGCAGAAAATCGTTGCGGAAGAAGCAGCGAAGAATTAAGGAGTAGCCCCATGAATTATTTAGGGATTGAATATTCCGTGAAAAATCTTCCGGAGCTGGATCCGGATTTTATCCCGTTCGGCGTATGGATCGACGCATATGAAAAGGACGCGAAAATGCCGCTGACCATTGCCATTGAGCGCGATAAGAATAAGATTTCCGTCCATCATACCAAAATCCACGGCACACCGGAGCTGCGTGAGGCGGATTACCGTTATGTGGAGCGCTATGTGAAATTCCTGCTGTGGTCGATCGGCGGCTTCCGCATTTATATCTGCGGCAACAGCGAGCTTGCTCAGCGCCTTCAGAAGGCGTATACCTTAGAGGGGGAACGTGCTTTTGACGTCCAGTTTATGCAGGACGTTTACGAGGTTCCGTTTGAAGTGATCGACTGTGCCATTGAGGACTGCCCGAAAGCAAATGAATCCTCCGTTTCCATCGGCGGACATATGGAAGGATGCCGAATCGGTTTTGACGCAGGCGGCTCCGACCGAAAGGTTTCCGCTGTCATTGACGGCAAGACCGTCTATTCTGAGGAGGTTGTCTGGCATCCGAAGACGGAGTCGGATCCGCAGTACCATTTTGACGGCATTGTTGCCGCGTTCAAGACGGCTGCGTCTAAAATGCCCCGCGTGGACGGAATCGGCGTATCCTCTGCCGGTGTATTTATCGGCAACAGCCCGATGGTATCCTCACTGTTTATCAAGGTTCCCAGAGAAAAGCGCGATCTGGTCAAAACAATTTATGACCGTGCGGCGCTGGAGCTGGGTGATGTTCCGATTGTTGTTGCAAACGACGGCGACGTGACTGCTCTGGCGGGCGCGATGGGATTGGAGACCGGCTCTGTTATGGGCATGGCAATGGGCACGAGTGAAGCCGTTGGCTATGTGGATGCCGACGGCAACGTGCTTGGCTGGCTGAACGAGCTTGCGTTTGCTCCGGTTGACCTGTTTGAGCAGGCTATGGCGGACGAATGGTCTACCGATATCGGTGTCGGCTGCAAGTATTTCTCTCAGGACGCGGTGATTAAGCTGGCACCCAAAGCGGGCATTGAGCTGGATGAAGCCATGACACCTGCCGAAAAGCTCAAGGCGGTGCAGGCGCTGGTAGAAAAGGGCGATATGCGCGCCAAGAAGATTTTTGAATCCATCGGCGTTTATCTTGCCCATACAATGAAGCTTTATTGCCGCTTCTATGACGTGCATCATATGATCGTTCTGGGTCGTGTGATGTCCGGAATCGGCGGAGCGATCATTTTGGAAAGCTGCCTGAAGGTCATGGCGGAAGAGTATCCCGCACTTTCCGAAAAGGTGCGTGTTATGCTGCCGGATGAAAAGACCCGCCGTGTCGGTCAGTCCGTTGCTGCGGCAAGTCTGCCGGAGGCAAAATAAAAATCAAAGAGCCGCCCGAAGTGACGGCTCTTTTTTACAGGAAGGAGAAGCTTTATGAAC
>JAEDKB010000223.1 GCA_016296045.1 Oscillospiraceae bacterium | reverse complement strand
CTGTTGCCGTCGCTGATGTAGCTGCTTGTCGTCATTAAAAGATTACCTGCGAAGGCGCGAAGCAGTGGATACTGCTGCGCCTCAATCTGCCCATTGGGAATGTACCAAAGAGCGCCGCTGTCGTCAAATGCCTCGCACGAATCAAGGAGCGCCGCTTCCTTAATCGGCTCGGTCGTGGTTTCGGCGGTCGTGGATAGCTCCTCCGATGTGTCGGAGCTTTGTGTGTCGGCTTCGCCCGGAACACCGCAGCCGGTCAAAAGCAGGCATAGCGCAAGAATAAGCAAAAGGGTTCGTTTCATATATGACTATTCCTTTCTGTGAAAGGAACCCGCAAAGGATTAGACAATGTGGGCGCTTTCACTATAAAGAGTTTTTTGATAGAATTGTTTGGAGAGTAGGGAGGTAGGTGCAATGGGGTATGCTGCGATGATTGTCATGCTTCCTCTCCTCATTGTCAGATTACTCGTTCATTGAGCACAGCCCAAATAATAACGCCTGCCGTCAGCAGTAGAGTCGTAGCCGCCGACAAAAATCTTGTCTTCCACTTCTGCTGCATCCCCATAAGAAGAACGGCAATGATCGCAGCACAGGAAACGACCGTCAGCAGATGCCGCGGGAAAGAATGACAGAGCTTTTGAAAATAGCTCACGCCCAGCAGAGCAACAACGGTATTGCCGATGCTGAGAACAACTGCGCCCAACGCGTTTTGCTTTTTCGCATAGAAGGCGATTGCACCACCGGGGAGCGTGAGCAGGGTGATCGGCAGCCAAATGCGCAAATAATAGTACATCGCCTTGTCCCATCCGAGCATGGGCAGCTCTATGAGGTAAATGATCGGCTGCCTGATGAGAAAGAACACAAGGCATTTTAGCCCTGCCTCTTTGGTATTTTTGCAGTTTGACACAATCAGAACCGCAAACAGCACCCACCATTCATAGGAAACGGCGATATCCCGAAAAGATGTATCATATAAAATTGGAATTTGATTGATGACACCCACATAAATTCCAATTATCGCCGCAAAAGCGGCGATAACCGGCCAAGTCATGGGGAGACCTCCGAATGCAGTGGTAATTTTCTTCATTGCTTATCCACCGACGGTAGAAATACTTCCATCGTCCTTAAAGCTGACGGATACCGAATAGTTTTTGATAGATGTGGACATATCACCGAACCTCAACCCGAAGGTAATCTTGACCTTTTCCGTGCTGGCACCATTATGGTCGAATACAAAAAGATATGTGTCTCCGTTTTCCTGTCTCTCTTTCAAAACAAATGACTCAGGGTCGGAGCTTTTTACATTGTAGCTTGCTCCCGCAGTATGTGGGAGTGAAATGGTCAATTCCTTTCCATTTTCACTAATTTGATACTGAATATCGGAAGGTGCATCATATATTTTGATCTGCAAAAAATTCCACAGGGGAACAATCAGTTCCGGGAGAGCCAGCAAGATGCCGAGTTTCAGTTTTCCGCCCCGAAAGCCGAAATTGCATTTCCCCCGGAAAAAAATCGGCATGATCAGCATCAGCAGTCCTACAATAATCAGCCTTGCGATATCGTCATTAATCTGATACAGAAGCGACTCCTTGCCGCCTATGGACTCAAACATGATTCCGGTTATTGCGGCAATGGTATCACGCAGAAGGAAAAAGCCCAGCGGAACAAACAACGCAGTAAACAACACGCTGTTTAGAAATTTGTGCTTTATGAGTTTTTCCATTCAAATTACCTCTATATTACATATAGCGCAAATAATTTAACAATAATCGTTAAAACCATTATACCGGCGCAGGAGGGTCATATCAACATGAATTTTACGATCGTCGTAAAAAACCATTTCATTGCGATATCCCGGCTGTGAAACCGGCTATTGCCGGAAATATTATCGCTCCCTGTCGTGTTTCATTTTCCGCTGCTGTTCGTGACCGTGCAACTTGTGCTGTTTGCGTAAGAACTCTCTTACAGACCGTGCTTCGGCTTCTTCCATCGGCAGATTGGCCACATCCCGCTTGCTGTCATACATCATCAGCGGATCGTATTTATCGCCGTAGGCGACTTTTACCCGATCAGCGGCAGAGCGTTCCCGGTCAGGACGAATATCCAGCCTTGCATCCATCAGCTCCACGGCATCCACATCTGCGGCCTGCGCTTTCAGCTCGGCATACTGTTTAAGCGCATCCTCCAATTCAGCAGAATATTTGGATTCCTGTTTCTCCAAATTCTTCAGTGCCGTTTCCATTGTGGCGATTTGCTTCTTCACATCGGAAATGCCAGCATCATCGGTACAGTCCAGTGCATTCAGCAAGGCAGACCTTCTGGCTGGAACTGGTTGATATTGCGGATATGAAGCGCGGCTGGGGCAGACGGTATCCCTATGTTCTGGGTGGCGCCGGACGGGGAATCATCGATGATATGTCCTGCGAGGAATTATCGGAACTGGTTGCGCAGATCGACCGCAATGGGAACACGGACGATCCCATCTATTATCAGGAAAGAATGAAGCCATGGGATTACCGCTGGTTTGATCTGGATTGCATGAATTCCCTGTTAAAGGGCGAAATTGAACTGATCGAAGAGGAGTATGCGCCCTTCTGGCAGCAATGACTGCCCTGTTGCCTGCATAAAAAGGTGTTGCATTGTATTTAGCTGTAATATTGTATCAACTTGATGTAGGTTCCACATGTCGAGTAGTCATAACGGATTTGGTTATGACTACTCACTTTTTTATCCATGGAAGTCCTGCTCATCGGGACTTTTTCTTTTTATGCGGGGATCTTGGGAATATATTCCACCGCAACGCCTCTGCGGAGGTCGGCGGTGTAGTTAGGGTTAAGTTTACCTTCGGACAATTCCAGATATCCAACAAAGCGGTACAAATGAACGTTACATACGAACACAGGCCCGCCATGACCTTCATCGGCTTTT
>JAEDKB010000222.1 GCA_016296045.1 Oscillospiraceae bacterium | reverse complement strand
GACGGGTACAATATGATTTTTGCGTGGGACGGCCTTCGTGAACAGGCCGCGGAGGATATCTCCGGCGCGAGAGAACGTCTTTTGGATATTCTTAGCAATTACTGCGGCTTCCACCCTTGCGAGCTGGTCGTTGTGTTTGACAGCTATCGCGTCAAGGGCGGTGTCGGCTCAAAAACGAAGCATGACAACCTCCGTGTCGTTTATACAAAGGAAAATGAAAGCGCCGACCTGTATATTGAAACTCTGGTCGGAAAAATCGGAAAAAACTATTCTGTCCGCGTTGCCACCTCCGACGCGCTGATCCAGCTTTCCGCACTTCGAAGCGGTGTTCTGCGCGTTTCGGCATCCGAATTGCTGAGCGAAATTGAAAACATCAACGACAAAATCGCGCAGGTCATCCGTCAGCTTCACGAGGAAGCCCGTCGCGCCGCAATTCAGAACAATCCGCTGCGCGAAATGAAGCTGCAATAGCATTTCTCGAGCAAAGCGCTTCATTGAGCAGACGCTGCCATAGACTTTTTCTAAAATCAATGATATAATACCAGATAGAATACGCATTTGAGGAAACAGCTATGGTATTTTCATCCGGAATTTTTCTGTTTTTGTTTTTGCCGATCGTGCTGCTGATCTACTATAATCCTCTGATCCGCAGCCGTTCCTTCCGCAATATTTTCCTTTTTCTGGCAAGCATTATTTTCTATGCATGGGGCGAACCCGTCTATGTTCTTCTGATGCTCTCGTCCATAGTGGTCAACTGGCTGTTCGGGCGGTGCATCATGGCAGGCAAAAACAGCACTGTGATCGCGGCACTTGCCGTTGTCTATAATCTTGCATTTCTGTTTGTATTCAAGTATCTGGACTTTGCCATCACGAATTGCAACAATCTTCTGAACCTTTCCATTCCCCTCTTCGGGATCGAGCTGCCGATCGGCATATCCTTCTATACCTTTCAGGCGATGTCTTATGTGATCGATGTCAAGCGCAAGCCGGAGCTGGCGCAGCGCAGTCTTTTGAATGTCGGTCTTTACATTGCCTGCTTTCCGCAGTTGATTGCCGGCCCGATCGTCCGATACGAAACCGTCGCGCAGCAAATTCGCGAAAGGACGGAGAGCTGGAACGATGTTACCGTCGGTCTGCGCCGCTTCCTCTGGGGTCTTGCAAAAAAGGTCATTCTCGCCAACAATCTCGCGAAATTTGCCGATCTTGCCTTTGACGGCACCGAACTTTCCACGGCGCTTGCATGGCTTGGCGCCGCCGCCTATATGCTGCAAATCTATTTTGATTTTTCCGGCTATTCCGATATGGCAATCGGTTTGGGAAGAATGTTTGGATTCCGTTTTGACGAAAACTTCAATTATCCCTATGCCGCCTCCGGCATCACCGATTTCTGGCGGCGCTGGCATATTTCCCTCTCCACATGGTTTCGCGACTATGTATACATTCCCTTGGGCGGCAACCGCGTCCGTCCTGCCCGACATATTCTGAATCTCTTTCTGGTCTGGCTGCTGACCGGCATCTGGCACGGCGCAAATTGGACCTTTATTCTCTGGGGACTGATTTATTTCCTCCTGCTGATGCTGGAAAAATACACCCCCTTAAAGCGCGTACCGAAGCTGTTCGGTCATCTCTATACGCTGCTTGCCGTCTGTCTGTGCTGGGTTTTATTCCGTGCACCTTCCCTGAGCAGCGCTCTGGAATACCTGAAAGCGATGTTCGGCGCGGCACCGCTCGGAATCTGGGACGGCAACGCCAGCATCGTGCTGACAAACGGATTTGTTTATTTCCTTTTGGGTGCAATTTTAAGCTTCCCCATTGTTCCGTTCTTTGCGAAAAAAACGTTTGTCCAAAAACCTGTTGTGCAGTATCTACTCGCATTTTTTCAGCTTTTGGTCTTTTTGCTGACGATTGGCTTTATTCTCAGCAGCTCTTATGACCCGTTTATTTATTTTAACTTCTGAGGTACTGGTATGAAACGATTGACACCAAGTACTCTTCTGGCCGTTCTTGTTTTGCTGATCCTGTTTATCGGCGGCGGCAGTATGCTTTGGGGTGAGTTTTCCGCCTCGGAGCCGACTGTTTCCGAGACGGCAATCGATTGGCGCGCCCTCTATCCGTTCGATCACGCTGTTTCGGATAGCGTTCCTGCTGCCGCTGAAGCAGAAACCACATATCTTTCCGCCGTTACCGAGTTTCAGGGACGGCTGGAGGACAGTACGGAGTATATGCTCGGCAGGCAGCAGCTTCTGGAGCTTTGCGGGGCATTCCGCCGCCTGACCTTCCAGACCAAAACCGATGAGATTGTCCTGCTCAATAACGGATATCTGACCACCATCGTTCCGCCTACCGACAACGCAGCCGCTGCTTCAATCGCCGACAGCGTGATCCGCTTTGCGCACACAAGCGAGGAAAGCGGCACTCCGTTTCTCTATATTCAGGTACCGCAAAAGGTCTGCCGCTACGACGACGAGATGCCGCTCGGCGAGATTACCTATATCAACAGCAATCTGGATCATCATCTGTCCTTGCTGCAAGGCAGCGGTATCTCCACGCTGGATCTGCGGGAAAGCCTTCATAACGACTCTCTGGAGCACTACTCCATGTTCTTCCGTACCGACCACCACTGGCAGATGTCCTCCGGTCTATGGGCGGCAAGAACGATCTGCGAAGAATTGAACGACCGTTACGGCTTCGGCTTGGAAACCGATCTTCTTTTGCCGGAGCGCTACAGCGAAAAAACACTGGAAGACTGGTATCTCGGAACGCAGGGGCGTACCGTAACACGCGGTTATATTTCCCCGGACGATTTTACGATTCTTTTCCCCGATTTTGAAACCGATTTTCATGTGGAGCATCCTGACAAAGCTCTGGTTCTGGACGGCGATTTTTCCGAGACTATGTTTGATTGGCAGATGTTGAACAATCCCAAC
>JAEDKB010000024.1 GCA_016296045.1 Oscillospiraceae bacterium | reverse complement strand
CAAAATGATTCATAAAGCGACACACTCTGATTCTTACGCCGTTGCACAGATGGCTGTAAAAATGTGGACTTCGCATACGGTGGATGAATTATCTCAAGAATTTGACAGTATGATTGATAATGATTCTGCTGCAATATTTGTTTGTGTTGTTGATGGAGCATATATTGGCTTTTCTCAGTGCCAATTACGGTATGATTATGTTGAAGGCACAAACTCGTCACCTGTGGGTTATTTGGAGGGCGTTTTTGTCGAAGAAAAATCCAGAAATCAAGGCTGGGGCAGAATGCTGATAAACGCCTGTGAACAGTGGGCAAAAGAAAAGGGCTGCACAGAATTTGCAAGCGATTGCGAATTGAATAATCATCAAAGTCTAGAGTTCCACTTGCATTGCGGTTTCCGAGAAGCAAACCGTATCATCTGCTTCACCAAAAAGCTCTGACGGTTTTGTATGTGTTGGTGAAAATGTATGTTATAGATAAAGAAATGCGGTTTTGTTGATCTGGTTTGATGGAGATTGGAAGATTTTTAAATGGTGCGAAGCACTATAAAGCCGATTGAAATTTGTCTATCAGATCAGAAGGCGGAGGGGAGATGCCGCACGATAAGCACCCTCAGGACAGCTCCCGGCGAGCGGCGGCGGAAGCAGACCTCGCTGCTGCAATTACACCGAGAATACAAAACGAAATGTATTGACGAAACCGCTCTTTGTTGGTAAAATCAATATACTTATTACATTGGATCAACAGGGTGACTGAAAATGTTTGATGCAGAAAAAGTGAAAAACCAATGCGTGCAATGGATCCGAAAGTTTTTTGAAGAAAACGGACCGGGCTGCAATGCGATTGTCGGCATCTCCGGCGGCAAGGACAGTTCCGTTGTGGCTGCGCTCTGCGTTGAGGCGCTGGGGAGAGAACGAGTAATCGGTGTTTTAATGCCGAACGGTGTCCAGCATGATATTGATATGGCAAAGCTGCTGGTGGAGCACCTGGGAATCCGCCATTTTGTCATTAACATCAAAGATGCGGTGGACGGGCTTGTAAACAGCCTCGGCTTTGAGCCGACAGCGCAGACGAGGACGAATATTCCGCCTCGTATCCGAATGGCAACGCTTTATGCAGTCGGACAGAGCCATAACGGACGTGTGGCAAATACCTGCAATCTTTCGGAGGACTGGGTCGGCTATTCTACCCGCTACGGAGATGCCGCGGGTGATTTCAGCCCCTGCTCCAACCTGACGGTGCAGGAGGTCAAGCAGATCGGCCGTCTGCTGAAGCTGCCGGATGTGCTGGTGGATAAAGTGCCGATCGACGGACTGTGCGGAAAAACGGACGAGGAAAACCTCGGTTTTACCTATGCGGAGCTGGATCGCTATATTCGCACGGGAGAAATAGAAGATTTGAAGAAAAAGGAACGGATTGATATGCTGCACCGCCGCAATTTGTTTAAGCTGCAGTTGATGCCCTCCTTCAAACCGGAAATGTGAACGTAAAAACGGGACTGCCGATATCAGGCAGTCCCGTTTTGCACTGCGGAAGGAGTAGTTTTATGCAAAAAAGGGAATTTCATATTGTAATTTGCTGCGTTATTCGATATAATTGTCTCGGAATTTTCAAACGTTGATAAGAAAGGTGTGAGGCACTTGGTATTCTCCAGCCTGCTGTTCGTCTTCCTGTTTTTTGCGGCGAACATTGCGGTTCAGGCGCTGATGCCGGATATTAAAAAGAAAAATATTGTAATGCTGGCGTTTTCCATGGTGTTTTACGCATGGGGTGGAGTCCGTTACGTCGTTTTGCTGCTGGGCATGACATTTATCTGCTGGGCTTCGGCAAAAATCATCGCTTCCTCGAAAAACAAACGGCGCAAAAAGCTGGCAATGATTATCGGCGTGACGCTGGTGCTGGTAACGTTGGGCGTTTTCAAATATACCGGCTTCTTCCTGAAGAACATCCAGCTTCTGACCGGCTTTCCAAAGGTCGTTCCGGAGATCGCGCTGCCGATCGGCATTTCTTTCTACTCTTTCCAGTTGATTTCTTATGTGGTCGATGTCTACCGCGGCGATGCGGAGGCGCAGGAGAAATACTGGCTACTGCTGCTGTATGCCGGATTGTTCCATCAGTGTATTGCCGGCCCGATTGTCCGCTATCGGGACGTGAACCATGATATTCTGCACCGTCAGGTCAAGCGAACCGAAATGAGCAACGGCATTACCCGTTTTGCAGTCGGACTTGCAAAAAAGGCGGTGCTTGCAAACGGCTGCGCTGCGGTTGCCGACAGCCTGCTTGCCAATTCGGCAGAAACGCTCAGCTCGGTTCCGGTGCTTGGAATGTGGCTCGGCGTGTTTGCCTATATGCTGCAGATCTACCTCGATTTTTCTGCCTATTCCGATATGGCAATCGGCATGGGTCTGATGTGCGGCTTCCACTATAAAGAAAACTTTGATTATCCGTATGTGGCCAATTCCATTACGGATTTCTGGCGCAGATGGCATATTTCGCTGAGCTCCTTCTTCCGCGATTATGTTTACATTCCGCTGGGAGGGAATCGCTGCAGCAAGAGCCGCCAGATTTTTAATATGTTCGTTGTCTGGGCGCTGACGGGTATGTGGCATGGCGCAAGCTGGAACTATATCTTCTGGGGACTGTATTTCTTTGTATTTCTCGTGCTGGAAAAGCATGTTTTGAAAGACCGCTTGGAGCATTGGAATACCGTTTTGCGGCATTTCCTTGTTTTGCTGATTATCTATTTCGGCTGGGTTCTTTTCAAGTTTGACAACCTTTCGCTCCTCGGCACCGCGTTCAAAGGGATGTTCGGCTTGAACGGCAACGGATTTTTCGATCATTCTGTCGGGCTGCTGTTCAAGAACAACGTATTCTTCCTGATTTTCTGCTGCGTTGCGGTGACGCCGCTGGGCAAGATGCTGGGGAATATGCTGAAAAACCTCGGCAAGCGCAGCAAGCCGTGGATGTACATACAGGGTGTATGGGAGGTCGCTTGTCCGCTGCTGCTCATGGTTCTTTCCATGATGGCGCTTGCGGGCAACAGCTACAATCCCTTCCTGTATTTCCAGTTCTGAAAAAAGCACCGAAAAGGACTGCTGAGAGAAACGAGTGGGTAAAACTCTCGGCTGATAGGGGGAGCTATGGAACAACAACGAATTACAAGACAACAGCGTGCCGAAAGAGAACAAAGACGTTTCAGAAACAAGATTATGAGTCTGAAGAGCATCCTGTTTTTCGGCTTTCTGTTTGTCATGTCTTTTATCGGACTATTGTGGTTTGCCCGTCCGTCCGTTTCCACGGTGGAAAAACGGGAGCTGACGAAATTCCCTGCGCTGACGTGGAGCGGCTTCTGGGACGGATCATGGTTTTCCGAGATCGACACATGGTATGCGGACACCTATCCGCTGCGTGAAATGCTGATCTCGATGGACAGTGATATGGAAAATCTGTATGGAATCCGCTCGGAACAGCTGGTGGGCGGAAGCGCACAGGTTGCCGACGAGATTCCGGAGGGTACCGTTGATCTGGAAGCAATGGCAGCACAGACAGAAGAGACAACCGTGCCGACAGAGCCAGAGGATGACGGCGTGGAGGGCAAAGGCGATGCCGTGACACCGGCGGAAACTGCCGGTACGGTCTACATTACCGAGAACTGCGGCTACGGTGTATACTATTTCACGCAGAGCACCAGCGCAAAATACTGCCTGCTGGTCAATAACCTTGCGGAGCAATGCAAGGGCACGGCCAATGTCTACAGCCTGATCGCTCCGATTTCAACAGGCATTATGCTTTCTGACGAGGTTCGTGAGGGAATCGGATGCAGCGATGAAAACGAGGCAATGGAATGGATGTATGCACAAATGAGCCCGGATGTCAAGACCGTTCCGGTCTACCATACGCTAAAGCGTCACAATGATGAGTATATCTATTTCCATACCGATCATCACTGGACGGCGCTGGGTGCCTACTATGCCTATCGCGAATTTTGCAGCGTCAAAGGGCTTGTACCCCATGAGCTGAACGAGTTTGAAACCTATGAATTTCCGGATTTTTTGGGAACCTTCTATTACAGCAGCAATCAAAGTCCGGCACTTGCACAAAATCCGGACACGCTCACGGCGTTTATCCCCAACGGGACGAATTTGATGACAATGCAGATGGCAAACGGTGACGGCACATATACCGAATACCAGTGGCCGATTGTCAATGATGTTTCCGCATATGAGAAAAGTGAGCTGTACTCGTGCTTTGCCGGCAGCGACCAGCCGTATAACTATGTTCATAATAAGACAATTAAGGACGGCTCCGCAGTTCTTGTGGTCAAGGATTCGTTTGCAAATGCGTTTATCCCGTTCCTGATCGATCATTACGAGCATATCTACTGGATCGATTACCGCAGCTATGATAACTACTGCTCTTATGCGGGAATTTCCGACAGCTCCATTTCCGCGCTGGTCAGGAGCAAGAGCATTAACGATGTGATCGTGCTGAACAACATCAATTCCACCGGCAGCGGCGATTTCCTCGATTATATGGAGAAACTCTACAAGTGATTTTTGCAGCCTTCGGAAAAACCGAAGGCTGCCAGACTGCCGATAAAGTCCCAAACCGTCAAAATGTGAAATAAATCATTTTTGTATCATGCATTGGTTGCGGCTTTTCGGATGATGAGGACTTTTCAAACACGAAACTGCCGAAAAACGCTTGCTGCGCAAACATTTTGACTTACTGCGCAACTCACACGCTACCGTACCTCTGTACGCCGACGCGTGTGAGTTGCTTGTCTTTGAGCCTTTCTCGGCAGTCTCTCAGCGTGCCGAAAAGGGTTTTTGACACGCTGACAGCCTTCGGTTTTCCCGAAGGCTGCTTTTGTAAGTCAAAAAAATTTTTGTTGTGATTGCGAAACGGTTTGTTTTGTGATATGATAGAAAAAATGTCAAATTTTGCGATTTGACAGGAAGGACATATTATGTATCAGGGAAAAGTTGATCTGCATCTGCATTTGGACGGCTCACTGTCCGAGGAAGTTGTTGCCGAGCTTGCCGCACGTGAGGGATTAACGCTGACGGCGGAACAGATTCGTGACAGCATTCAGGTGCCGGATAATTGTACAAGTCTTGTAGACTATCTGAAGCGTTTTGAATTACCTACCGTCGTTTTGCAGACGGAGTATGCGCTGGAGCGTGCGGCTTACGATTTGGTTGAGCGGCTTGCGAAGCAGGGACTGATATATACGGAGATCCGCTTTGCGCCGCAGCTTCACACCCGTAAGGGGCTGACGCAGGAAACGGTGCTGCGGAGTGTGGTACGCGGCGTTCGTCAGGCGCAGGAGGATTATCCGTCGATTTGTGCGGGAGTTCTGCTTTGCTCCATGATCGGCGGCGAAAAGAACGAAGAAACGGTCAGACTGGCAAAAGAATATATCGGCAACGGCGTATGCGGCGCAGACCTTGCCGGCGCGGAGGGTTCGCTTCCGCTGGAAACCTATGCACCGCTGTTTGAGGGCTTGTACCGTGAACAGGTTCCGTTCACGCTTCATGCAGGCGAATGCGGCGACCCCGAAAATGTGCGAAAGTCCGTAGAGCTTGGCGCCAGACGTGTCGGCCATGGCTGCGGTGCAATCAAGAGCGAAAAGGTGATGGAGCTGCTCGCAAAAACACAGACGACGGTGGAAGCCTGCGTGGTCAGCAATTTGCAGACAAAGGTGGTTCTTGATGCGAAGGATCATCCCATCCGGCCGTTCTTTGATCGCGGCATTGCCGTTACGGTAAATACGGACAATATGGCTTGCTCCAACACATCGCTTTTGCGTGAACACCAGGTGATTGCGGATTCTATGGGCTTTACCGATGCACAGTTCCGCAAAATGGATGAAAATGCGATCCGCGGCGCGTTCATTTCCGATGCGGAAAAGGCGGAGCTGCTGAAAAAACTGTAAAAATCGGTTATGATTGAAACTCCCACGGCTGCTTTAGCGGCTGTGGGGAGTTGCTTTTTAAATGTATCGGGAGGTTTTTAATGAGAGTTCCGTGCTTGGTGCTTGACCATGACGATACCGTCGTGAACAGCACTGCTACCGTGCATTTTCCGTGTTTTCAGGCGTTTTTGAAGCTTTATTTTCCGCAGTGCAATTATACGCTGGAGGAGTACTTTCTTAAAAACTTCAGCCCCGGGATTCTGGAGCTGCTGCGTGATGAGGTCGGAATGGACGATGAAATGCTGCAGCAGGAGCACCGCTTCTGGGATGCGTATGTGCAGCAGCATGTGCCGCAGTGCTATGAAGGTATGCGCGAGCTTTTGTGGAAGCATAAAGAGGCAGGCGGCCTGATCTGCGTGGTTTCACAGTCGTTTGCAAAGAATATCCTGCGCGACTACCGGGAAAACGGGCTGCCGGAGCCGGATCTGGTTTTTGGCTGGGAGTATCCGGCGCATCAGCGCAAGCCGAAGCCATATCCGCTGCAGCAGATTTTATTAAAAACCGGATTGAAACGCGAGGAGCTTCTGGTGGTGGATGATCTGAAGCCCGGTTACGATATGGCAAAAGCCTGCGGCATCAAATTTGCGGCAGCGGGCTGGGCATACGATATTCCCCAAATCGAAGCGTTTATGCGGGAAAATTGCGACCTGTATTTTAAAACCGTCGCAGAGCTTGCAGAGTATCTGGAAGGATAAGAATGTAAAAAAGCTCCGACAGATTCCAAGTCGCTGGTTGAAATAAATGATACTTCATGTTACAATAAGTCGTCCGAAGGACGGAAAGGTGTGTTGCAGATGAGCAAAAGAATTGTGAAGATTGTCCTGACCGGCGGTCCGGCGGCCGGAAAGACCACTCTGACCAGTCAGATTCTAAAGGAATTCAAGCAGGAGGATGGCTGGCGCGTTATCACGATTCCCGAAACGGCAACGGAGCTGATTTCCGGTTTCGGAATTAAACCCTTTGGCAACTGTATGTCCATGCTTGCGTTCCAGGATTTTGTTATTGCCGACCAGATCCATAAGGAAAAGCTTGCGCTGGATGCCGCGCAGGTTGTGCCCGAGGACAATATTCTGATTATTTATGACCGTGCGCTGATGGATGACAAGGCATATATCAGCGATGAGGAATTTATTGAAACGATTGCAAAGTTCGACGGCAGGACAGAAGAGCGCGTGCTTGCGAACTATGACATGGTGCTGCACCTGGTCACCTGTGCCAAGGGTGCGGAATTCGCGTATAATCTCGGCAACGAGGCAAGAACGGAATCGCTCGAATATGCCCGCGAAATGGATGACCGTACGCTGCGTGCGTGGAGCAAGCACCCGAATCTGAAGATCATTGACAACTCTGTTGATTTCGGAGAGAAAATCAAACGGGCCTTGCAGGAAATCTACCGCGCTGTCGGTGAGCCGGAGCCCATGGCGAAGAAACACAAGTATCTGATCGCCATGCCCGACATGGAGAAGATTGCTGCAACGTACAATGCCCTGACGCTGGATATGATGCAGACCTATCTGCGGGAAATCAAGCCGGGTGTGGAGCGCCGTATCCGCCAGCAGCGCAACGGTGAGGAATATCTGTATTTCTACACCGAAAAGCACCTGATGCCGGACGGCGCGAAGTGGGATACCGAGCGTCCCATCTCTCAGAAGGATTACATCCAGTATCTGATGGAGGGCGATCCCGAGCTGCATGCCGTTCATAAGACAAAATACCGCTTTACCTACCAGAGCCAGCGCTTTGAGATCGATGTCTATCCGTTCTGCAGCGATAAGGCAATCATGTTCCGCTATGCCGGAAGCGATGAAGCGGAGCTTCCGCCTGAAATTACGGTTTTGCGCGACGTGACCGGTGATCTGGACTATAAGAATAAACAGCTTGCAAGATCGCAGAAGCTTTAATATGCTGTAGCTGCTGCGTGTATCCAAAACGCTTGTAGCTTGCTTTGCGGTGTGTTCGCCGCAGATAAACATACGGAAAAATCGGACTTCTCTTTTTGAGAAATCCGATTTTCCTGTATGAACACATTGCTTTTTGTAAAAATGTATATTATAATACGAATAAAGGAAAACCGGTACAGAAAAAATGAGTCGGGAGGTACGGAAGATGAGCATTGTTGTAATCGGCGCAGTTTTTGTTGATATCAAGGGGTATCCTCTGAGCACCTACATTCCTTGCGGCAGAAATGTCGGCCGTGTGGAGGAAGTACATGGCGGTGTCAGCCGTAATATCGTGGAGGATATTGCAAATGTGGAGCTTCGTCCGACCTATATCAGTCTGGTAGATCATTCCGCTGCCGGTGACGATGTTCTGAAAAAGCTTCAGAATCATAAGATCAATACCGAGTATATGCGCCGTACAGACGACGGCATGGGTACATGGCTCGCGATTTTTGATAATGACGGAGATGTGATTGCCGCAATCTCAAAACGTCCGGATCTGCGCCCGATTGCCGATATCCTCGACGAAAAGGGTGACGAGATCTTTGCCGATGCCGATAGCATTATCATTGAGATCGACATGGACAAGGAAGTTGTCAAGCGCGTTTTCCAGCTTGCAAAAAAGTATAACAAAGCCATCTACGCAGCGGTTACGAATATGAGCATTGCCGTTGAACGCCGTGACTTCCTGCAATTGACCGATTGCTTTGCCTGCAACCGGCAAGAGGCCGGAATCCTTTTTTCTGAGGATTATGACGGAAAGAAACCGGAAGAGATGATGGAAATCCTTGCAGAGAAGGTCATGCTGGCGCACATTCCCAGAATGATCGTTACAATGGGCGCGGATGGTGCTGTTTTTGCCTCCGCAGACGGAGAAAAGGGCTGGTGCCCGGGCAAAAAGGTCATTGTTAAA
This sequence comes from Oscillospiraceae bacterium, assembly GCA_016296045.1. GTDB lineage: Bacteria > Bacillota > Clostridia > Oscillospirales > Oscillospiraceae > JAZOXB01. The sequence continues at coordinate 5,785 of JAEDKB010000024.1, read as the reverse complement.
GATACCACCGGTGCCGGTGACGCATTCTTTGCCGGCGTATCCATCGGACTGACCTACGGAAAAACGCTGTCGGAGTCCTGCCAGATCGGTACACGTTTGTCCTCCTCCGTCATTTGCACCGCCGAAAACGTCTGTCCGCGATTCCTGCCCAGCGAATTCGGGCTGGATGTGAAAGTAGAAGATTGATCCAATTCAAAAAAACGGAGCTGCCGCAGAAAGATAATTCTGCGACAGCTCCTTTTGTGTGCCGGTATGATACTAGAATCTGATAAAAAGGTTAAAAGCCTTTTTATAGCGCCGAAGGCGCGTCAGATTGCATATTGGCTGGAATAGATTTGGTAATAGAATCCCTTTTTTGCCAACAGCTCCCGATGTGTGCCCTGCTCAACGATCCTGCCGTGATCCAAAACGAGGATCAGATCGGAATCGACGATGGTGGAAAGACGATGGGCGATAACAAAGCAGGTGCGATTCTTCATCAGCTTGTCCATTGCTTTTTGAATCAGGATTTCCGTGCGCGTATCGACGTTGGAGGTCGCCTCATCCAGAATGAGGAGCGGTCGGTTTGCCAGCAGCGCACGCGCAATTGTCAAAAGCTGCTTCTGACCGGCGGAAATCGTCGTGGTATCCTCGCTGATTACGGTATCATATCCCTGCGGAAGCGTTCGGATAAAATGGTCACAGTAAGCACGGTCACAGGCGGTTATGATCTCCTCCCTGGTTGCGTCCGGCTTGCCGTAGGCGACGTTTTCGGCAATGGTGCCTTTGAACAGCCAGGTGTCCTGCAAAACCATGCCGAACAATTCCCGAGTGGAATCGCGGGAAAGCTCGGCAATATCCTGCCCATCAATCAAAACTTTGCCGCCTTTCAGGTCATAAAAGCGCATGAGTAGATTCACGATCGTTGTCTTGCCGGCACCTGTCGGCCCGACGATGGCAACATTCTGCCCTTTTTTGACATCAATACAGAGATTTTCAATCAGCGGCTTGTCCTCGCTATAGGAAAAATCAACGTTTTCAAAGCGAATATTACCCTCAACGCTGCCCTGAAACGTTTTTTCCGGACGGCTTTCATCCGGCAGATCCAAAAGATCGTAAACGCGCTTGGAGCAGGCCTTGACCATTTCAAGCTGACCGAAGCCGTTGGCAATCCGTTCCAGCGGCGCGGAGAGCTGCTTGGCAAACAGGATGACGGTCACGACCGTTCCGATCGGCAGAGAATGATAGACGATCAGCCAGCCGCCCAGCAGCGCGACACAGATATAGGCGAGCGCATCGGTAAAAACAATGATCGGCTGTACAATGCCCTGCAAAAAATATCCCCGATAAGCAATATCCTGATGCTCTCGATTGACCGTGTCATGATGCTGCTGCACATGCTCTTCCAGATTAAATGCCTTGGTAGCAGGGAAATTTGTGTAGCTTTCTTCGACGGCCGCATACATTTTTCCGAAATAGTCAAAGGCGGAATGCCAGCTTTTTTCGCTCAGGGATGCCAGCTTCGAGGAAAGCAGCAAAGACAGCGGCGTGAGCGCAATGACTGCCAGCGCCAACACCCAGTTTTCCATGAACATGAATATGGAAATTGCGATGATTTGCAGGAAACCGGTAATCAGAACCTCAATAATGCCATGGATGCTGTTACCCATATTGGAGACATCCTCCTGCATTTTGTCGATGATATCTCCGGTCGGGGTTTTGTCCATATAGGAAACGGGAAGACGCTGCAGCTTGTCCGAAATACGGATGCGAAGTCCGGCAGTGTAGAAACGGCTGACAACGTTGTTGAGCAGGAAAGTATTGCCGTATGTAATTCCGGCCTGCGCCGCATAGACGGCAAACAGCGCCAGCAAGCCCGGCAGAAGCAGGGAAGCCATTGTCTCCGACCGATCACTCTGCACCCAAGCATAGAGCCGATCGATCAGACCACCCAAAAGCTCCGGCGCTAAAATGGAGCAGGCAATGATGCCGACAGAAAGCAGGCACGACAGCAGCAGCCATTTCCAAATGGGGCGGGTATCTCGGATCATGCGTCGGATCGTGGAATGAAAGAAAAACGATTTTTCTTTTTTCATGTGTGTGCACCTCCTGTCTGGGAGGCGAAAATTTCGCGGTATATTTCGCAGTTTTCCAAAAGCTCTGCGTGCTTTCCGGCTCCGACAAGCTGTCCGTCATTGAGAACGAAAATGCAATCGGAATTCATGGCGGAGGTCACTCGCTGCGTAATGACAATTTGCGTTTTTCCGGCGAACTGTTCATTCAGGCGCGTCCGCAAACGTGCCTCTGTCAAAAAGTCCAGCGCAGAAAAGCTGTCGTCAAAAACATAGATCGGCGCATTTTTAATGATGCAGCGGGCAATGGCAAGACGCTGCTTCTGACCGCCGGAGAGATTCGCGCCGGACTGCTCCAGAACATAATCCGCTCCGTCCGGCTGCTCCGAAATGAAATCCGTCAACTGAGCGATATCCAATGCTTCCAGAATGTCATCCTCCTGAGCATCCATGCGGCCCATCTGCACGTTTTCGCGCACGGTGCCGGAATAGATCATGGATTTTTGCAGAGCGCAGCTAATGTTGCGGCGGATGGTCTTGCGCGATATCGTTGTCGAATCGCGTCCGTCAAAGAGAATTTGGCCGCCGGTGGGCTGACGAAAAGCCAAAAGCAGGGAAACCAGCGTGCTTTTACCGCAGCCGGTGCCGCCGATTACGGAAATTCTGTCACCGGGACGGATGTGCATGGTGATATGACTGAGCGCCGCACGATCCGCGCCCTCATACTGGAAAGAAACATCTTCAAAATCGATCTTGCCCGTGAAGTGAAGATCTTCCTCAGCAATGGCGTCTGCGCTGCCGGAAGCATCCATTACTTCGGAGATACGTCTTGCGGCAACCTGTGCGTGCGGAAACATAATGATTGCAAAGGAGGCGGAAATCAGTGCGTTAAGCACAAGAACGATATACTGGATAATTGCGAAAATGTCGCCCGGCGTCAGGTCGGAGCCACCGAGAAGCATCTGACCGCCGAACCAGACAATCAGAAGCACGGCAACGTTTAAAACAAAGGTTGCAATCGGCGTGGTCAGCGCCATGGTGGTGTTTGCTTTGATGATATTTTCCGCCATGATGTGTGTTGCGTCGGCGATGCGATCATGCTCGTGCGGCTCGGAATTAAACGCACGGATGACACGGATGCCGCGAATTCGTTCGCGGACAATGTCGTTCTGCCTGTCGCAGTATTCATCCGATATCTCCCACAGGTGGGTGATTTTTTTGCCCAACAGTATGACAACCAGAAAAACCAGCGGCACGGCAGCAAGCAGAATCAGCGACAAAGAAACGCTCTTTGAAAAACAAAGCGCAACGCTGCCGATGAACATAATGGGAATGATGATGATATTTCCGCTGAGCATGGAGGCGACCCAGGAAAGCGTGCCCGCGTCATGCGTGGAGCGCGAGATCAGCCCGCCGGTTCCGATGCGGCCCATTTCCTCAAAGGTCATGGTGTGAACCTTGTGGAAAATCGCTGAGCGAAGGTCGCGTGTAAAAGCGGTTGTGATGCGCGATGTCAGCCGATAACCCATGATGACAGAGGCGAGACTGACCGATGCGATGGCAAACATAATACCGCACATTTTGGCGATATACGGAAAAGTGTTTTCCACGGCCGAACGATAGACGCCGCGATCAAGGATGTTGCTCATGATTGTCGGCAGCATCAGATCGCACAGCACGGAGATCGCCATAAACAGCGTAGCAAATGCAATTCGCTTGCGCTGCGGTTTCATATAAATCAATAGTTTTTTCATCTGTTTCCTCCTTTCCGGAGAGTGTATAGATCATTGTTTATTTCAAGATGTGTTGCTTTTGCAGTTCGATTCGTCTGCCGACCAGCGAATTCGGACGACGATCTGCTTCGGTTGAAAAGATGCCGTGTGAAATCCCCCTATTTTCCGACACCGTTACAGATTCTAGCACAAAAAAATGAATCTGAAAAGACCTGTAAGAAAAACAGTATACTTTTTTAAAAAAATCTTGTATAATATTTTGAAACATTGGAAAAAGGATGGGTGATTCCATGAGTGGGCTTTTGCTGCGCCTGTTTGTAAAAGATTATCGCAATACAGAAGATCCGAAAGTGCGCGGCGCATACGGTAAGCTTGCCGGCGTCGTCGGCATTGTGTGCAATTTGCTGTTGTTTGCCGGAAAACTGATTGCCGGACTGCTTTCCGGCTCCGTAGCCATTACCGCGGACGCGGTGAACAACCTTTCCGACGCATCGTCTTCGCTGGTGACGCTTTTGGGCTTTAAGCTGGCGGAACGTCCTGCCGATGAGGAGCATCCCTACGGACACGCCAGACTGGAGTATCTTTCCGGATTGGCGGTGGCGGCGCTGATTCTTGTGATCGGCGTGGAATTGGGAAAATCCTCCATTGAAAAAATCATAAATCCGGAAACGGTCTTGTTTTCGTGGCTGACGTTGGCAATCCTGATCGGCTCCATTCTGGTCAAGCTCTGGATGGCGTTGTTCTGCTATAAGCTGGGGAAGAAAATCGACTCTGCAACTTTGACGGCCACCGCAATGGACAGCCGAAACGATGTGATCTCCACCTCCGCGGTTTTGCTCGGCTGCCTCGTGGGACATTTCTTTGGCCTTCAAATCGATGGTTATATCGGTACGCTGGTTGCGCTGTTTATCATCTGGTCCGGCTGCGGCATTGCGAAGGAAACCATCAGTCCGCTCCTGGGAAAGCAGGCGGACGCGGAGCTTGTGAAGAGCATTTCGGATCTGATTATGTCGCACGAAAAGATTCTTGGCATCCACGACCTGATGGTACACGATTACGGCCCCGGACAGTGCTTTGCTTCGGTGCATGCGGAAATGGACAGCAGAGAAAATCCGCTGGACTGCCATGATATCATCGACGATATCGAGCGCGATGCTTTGCGGGAGCTTCGGGTGCATCTGGTGATTCATTATGATCCCATTGTGACGGATGATGAGGAACTGAATCAGATGCGTGCGCTTGTCAGCGCGGAACTGAAGCAGATCGATCCGCAGCTGACCATGCACGATTTCCGTATGGTGCGGGGTCCCGGACATACGAATCTGATTTTTGATCTTGTGATTCCGTATTCTATGGAGAACAGAAAGAAGGAACTGAAAGAACGGATCGACGAACGGGTTCAGTTTGAGGACAAACGGTACTATACGGTCATTACGTTTGACGAGGCGGTACATAACAGGCTTTAAAGGAAAACTTCAAAAAGGCAGGCAAGTAATCGTCCCGCAGATAAATTTGAATTTTCTGTAAGCAATTATGTTTTTGCCTTTTTTTATTGTGGGATTTGTGGTATAATCTCCCCGAAACTCTTAGGAAGGGGTCAATACGATGGGATTGATCACGAAAATATTTGGAACACATTCGGAACGTGAGGTCAAAAAACTGATGCCGATCGTTGATCGGATTGAAGCGCTTGGCCCGCAGATCGGAAAGCTGTCGGATGAGCAGCTCCGTGAAAAAACCGATGAATTCAAGCGCCGCTATCAGGAAGGTGAGACGCTGGATGACCTTCTGCCGGAGGCTTTTGCCGTCTGTCGGGAGGCAGCGGACCGCGTGCTGGGAATGCGCCCCTACCGTGTGCAGCTCATCGGCGGCATTGTTCTGCATCAGGGCAGAATCGCTGAAATGAAAACCGGTGAAGGCAAGACCCTGGTGGCCATTCTGCCGGCCTATCTGAATGCGCTTTCCGGCAAGGGCGTTCATATCGTTACCGTGAACGACTAT
>JAEDKB010000023.1 GCA_016296045.1 Oscillospiraceae bacterium | reverse complement strand
CAGAGGACCTGAAAAAATATCTGGTGCTGTTTTATCAGGACGATGCGCATGAGCATATGGTTTATCCCGGTATGGTATATTTATCCTACCCGACGGAATACGGAACACTCTACAGCAAGCAGGAGCTTCTGGATATCCGTGCTGTCTGTACGGAATACCGGCTGCCGCTGTTTGTTGACGGCGCACGTTTGGGCTACGGCTTGATGAGCAGACAATCCGATTTAACGCTTCCGGAGCTTGCACAGATTGCGGATGTATTTTATATCGGGGGTACGAAGGTCGGCGCGCTGTGCGGTGAGGCAGTTGTTTTTACAAAGAGGAACCGACCGGAGCATTTTGAAAATCGCATCAAAAAGCGCGGTGCGCTGCTGGCCAAAGGAAGGCTGCTGGGTGTGCAGTTTGACACGCTCTTTACGGATGACCTGTATTTTGAAATCAGCCGCCGTGCAATCGATATGACAGAGAAGATGAAAGCCCTGTTCCGTGCAAAGAACTATCGCTTTTTTATCGATTCTCCCACAAATCAGCAGTTTGTGATTCTGGAAAATGACCGCATGGAAAAAATGAAGGAGCACGTCAAATTCTGCTTCTGGGAGAAGTATGATGAAACGCATACGGTCGTCCGCTTTGCCTGTAGTTGGTCGACCACACAGGAAGATCTGGACGCGCTGGAGCGCCTGCTGTAAATGGTACAAATCATGGGAAAAGGCTTGCGCACCTCCCGTGAAATGTGTTATAATGCAAAAAGAAAATAAAAGGAGTGATTATATGATCGATCGCAAGAAAATGAACCCGTTTGCGATAGTCGCAGCCTGCTTGTTTGCAACTGACAGCTTGTATCAGCTGATTTCCCTGCTGACAAATCTGCAATACTACGATGCCGGCGTAATCCTGATGGATATTCTTTCTGCGGGCGTTCCGGCAGCGATAGCGGTGCTGCTGTTTCTCGGAAAAATTGACTGGGTGCTCTTTGGCGTTTGCGCGGGAGGGGCAACACTGAGATTGTACTATCTTTTCATCGCGGCTTCGATGTACAGTTTCCTGATGTTCATTGCGGCAGCCGGTGTTTGTGCAATCATTTTCCTGAAAATGCGCAATATGGATATTGTCAAATATCTGTTCTTTGCTCCCGCGGCATTGATGCTGATTGCGGCTCTGGCCTTTGGCGGACCGTTAAAAATAATTTTTGAATACGGCTTACGTGGGGCACAGATATTCTTTAGCGCCCTGTTCCAGCAGATGGAAATCGCGGCATACCTGATGTTCGGCTTCTGGCTCGTAAAACTCGGCGCAGAGAAGCATGCGCCGGCAACGCCGACAATACATACGGCACAGAGCGTAAAGTATTGCATCAACTGCGGCAAGCCGAACAACGCTTCGGATAGCTTCTGCAGTCATTGCGGCAGCAAACTGGTTTGAAAAAAGATCATTTTTCATAAGGGAAAGAACGTTTATACAAATCGGCTGTATCAAAGTGCTGCCGCTGAACTGTTTGGTTTGGCGGCAGCGCTTTTTTGTGCAAAGTCATGAGCTGCTTGTGTTCCTGTTTGGGTAAAATGCCGTACCGCATCAAAACGGCTCGTTTTTTCGTAAAAAAAACAGTTGACTTTTTGAGAAAAAGTGATAAACTATATCCATTACAAAACACTTTTGGACTTTAAAGTGCGAAAAAGGAGAGATGAAAATGAAGAAAATAATTGCACTGTTACTGGTCGTTTCTATTTTGGCTGTTTTTGCAGCTTGCGGAACTGCCGAGAAAGACAGCTATGTGGTTGGTATCTGCCAGTTGGTTCAGCATCCCGCTTTGGATGAGGCAACCAAGGGCTTCCGCGACGCTCTGACCGACGCTCTGGGCGACAAGGTCACATTTGATGAGCAGAATGCTTCCAACGACATTCCTGCCTGCGCAACGATTGCAAACAGCTTTGTTTCCAAAAACGTGGATCTGATTATGGCAAATGCAACGCCGGCGCTGCAGGCTTGCGCCTCCGCCACGACAGAAATTCCCATTCTGGGCACCTCTGTTACCGAATACGGCGTGGCACTGAGCATTGAAAATTTCGATGGTACCGTGGGCGGCAACATCTCCGGTACTTCTGATCTGGCTCCGCTTGCAGAGCAGGCGAACATGATCGTAGAACTTTTCCCCGATGCACAGTCGATTGGTCTGATCTACTGCTCCGCAGAGGCAAACTCCCTGTATCAGGTCAATGTTGTAAAGGCTGAGCTTGAGGCAAAGGGCTTGACCGCAACGCCGTATCCCTTCTCCGAGCTGAACGATATGGCAGCCGTTGCAGAGGCAGCTTGTGCGACTTCCGATGTAATTTATGTTCCGACAGATAACACGGTGGCATCTGCTACCAACATTCTCTACGGCGTAACCAAGGAAGCAAATATTCCCGTCATTGCCGGTGAAGAAGGCATTTGCGCCGGCTGCGGCGTTGCATCTTTGACGATCAGCTACTATGACCTTGGCTACAAAACCGGCGAGATGGCTGCTCAGATTCTGAAGGGCGAAGCAAAGATCGAGGAAATGCCGATTGCTTACGCTCCCAACTTTGTCAAGAAGTATAATCCGGATGTCTGTGCGGATCTTGGCATCACTCCTCCGGACGATTATGTTCCTATTGGATAAAATGACTTGAAATTTTAGAAGATCCGGGCAGCGTTCTGCCCGGATTTTCGGTGTGTATGAGGTTGAAAATGAGTATTGTTACTTTCCTTAATGCAATGCCCGGCGCGGTTGCTCAGGGCATGATTTGGGGCATCATGGCAATCGGTGTGTATATTACCTACAAAGTGCTGGACATTGCAGACCTGTCTGTGGACGGCTCTATCTGTACCGGCGGCGCCGTCTGTGCCATGATGATGCTTGCAGGCTGTCCTGCGTGGGCTGCGATGCTGGCTGCTTTGGCAGCCGGAATGCTTTGCGGCTTGGCTACCGGTATTTTTCATGTTTTTATGGGAATTCCGGCGATTTTGGCAGGTATTCTTACCCAGCTTTCTCTTTATTCCGTGAACCTGAAAATCATGGGTCAGGCGAATCAGGGCTTGTCTCCACGTAACTATCCTGTAATGGTTTCCATGCAGTTCCTGAAACGCGCAAATCCTTTCGAAAATACCATTGTGGTTGTGATCCTGTTTGTGTTGGTGCTTATTGCTGTGCTTTACTGGTTCTTCGGAACGGAATTGGGCTGCAGTATTCGCGCAACCGGCAATAACGAGCATATGGCCAGAGCACAGGGAATCAACACCAACCGCAATAAAATTATCGGTTTGGTTCTGTCCAACGGTATCGTTGCCTTTGCAGGCGCTCTGCTGACGCAGTATCAGGGCTTTGCGGATGTGAGCATGGGTCGCGGCGCTATCGTTGTCGGCCTTGCGGCGGTTATCATCGGACATGCCCTCTTTGGCAAGCTGCTGCGCCACAATTTTGCGTTGATGCTTTTGCAGGTGGTTCTCGGCGGCGTGGTATACTATATGGTCTATCAGACTGTTATCCTTTTCGGTCTGGATCCCGACCTGCTCAAGATGCTTTCCGCCGTTGTCGTTGCTATTTTCTTGGCAGTGCCTTATTGGAAAAAGAAATATTTTTCCAAAAGCCGGAAAGGGGTAAACAACCATGCTTGAACTGAAAAACATTACGAAGGTGTTTAATCCCGGTACCGTAAATGAGAAAGTCGCTCTGGACAACGTGAGTTTGACCCTTGAGGATGGCGATTTTGTTACCGTCATCGGCGGCAACGGTGCGGGTAAAAGCACCATGCTGAATGCAATTTCCGGCGTATGGAAGCCCGATGAAGGTCAGATTCTGATTGACGGCGCTGACGTTACCCAGATGCCGGAATACAAACGTGCAAGATTCCTGGGCAGAGTGTTTCAGGACCCCATGATGGGCACGGCGGCAGGAATGGGCATTGATGAAAATCTGGCGCTGGCTTCCCGTCGAGGAAAACGCCGCGGCTTGGGCTGGGGCATTACAAAGGCAGAAAGAGAGCATTACCGTGAGCTGCTCGCGCCTTTGGGCTTGGGTCTGGAGGATCGTCTGAGCACAAAGGTAGGACTGCTCTCCGGCGGTCAGCGTCAGGCGGTGACGCTCCTGATGGCCTCCATGCAGCAACCGAGACTGCTTCTTTTGGATGAGCATACGGCTGCACTGGATCCGAAAACAGCGGCCAAGGTTTTGAGCCTCTCGGATCAGATCATTGAGGCGAACGGACTGACGGCTTTGATGGTCACTCACAATATGCACGATGCGATCACCCATGGAAATCGGCTGATTATGATGCACAACGGAGGCATTATTCTGGATATTTCCGGAGAAGAAAAGAAAAAACTGACGGTTGAGCAGCTCCTTGCTCAGTTTAGTAAGGTGTCAGGCGAAGCCTTTGCTAATGACCGTGCTTTGCTGGGCTGATTTGCTTGCAGTATGAAACAGCACCCCATTTCTCGTTCCGGGAAATGGGGTGCTGTTGATGTTTTTTCGGTGAGTTTACCCAGCCCTTCGCATGATGATGGGGCCGTTCTCCGTCAACCATTTATGCCATTTATCATATGCCGGATATGCTTTGTATACCTCCGCATAGAATCGCTCGGAGTGGTTCATCTCCTTGCGGTGACACAGCTCGTGGACGATTACGCTGTCGATGACTTCGATCGGGGCGAGCATAATCAAACAGTTAAAATTTAAATTACCTTTGCTTGAACAGCTTCCCCATTTTGTGTGCTGCCTTCGGATTGTGATGCGTCCGTAGGTAACGCCGATCATTTTTGCGTAGTGGGCAACACGGTCGGGAAGTATCTGTTTTGCTTTTGCAGCGAGTTCAGCAATATCATCTTCTGATAAAATGCCCTGCGCTTCTGCGCGGTTTTGCAGCGCGGCGTTTTTAGCAAGCTGCTTTTGAATCCAGTTCTCGTTTTCATAAACATAACGCTTAATCGTTTCTTCAGAGGTGTGAAGCGGCGCATGAATAACCACAAGCTCCTGTCTGACTTGGATTCCGATTGTTTTGCGGCTGCTTCGTACCAACTGATAAGGAATTGCCATTGCAGCCGCCTTTATTTCAGTTGAAGTCCGTCACGATACGCATTTCCGACTTTGCTGCCGAGCCCGAGGTAGGCCTTATGAACCGTATCATAGGTGATCGGCTTCAACTTCTTCGGGTCGATTTTCCCGTCTGTCAAAATGCGCTCATCCGCGGAAACATTCACGATTTCGCCCACAAGTATTCCGTCTTCAAATTTCTTTACACGACATTCCAGAGCCATCGGCAGTTCATCAATCAGCGGTGCATTGACGAAGTCGCTTTTTCTTGCGTGGAAACCGGCCTTTTCAAATTTATTCGGTTCTTTTTCCGCCGAAACAATGCCGACATAATCGCAGGCGACTACGGTGTCTTCTGTGCCGATGCTTACGCTAAATGCACCGGTGAGTGCCAAATTCTGTGTTGTCTTGTGTTTGCCCAGACTGATGCTGATTTCGTGGTCGTCTGTAATGCTGCCCCAAGCGGCATTCATCGCGTTGGGCTTGCCGTTTTCATCATAGGTGCCGATAATCAGCACCGGCATGGGGTAGAGAAAATGCTGTGCTCCGAAATTGACTCTGCTCATGGATATTCCCCTTTTCGTATGATAGTTGTTGCGCTGTAACGCAGAAACAAACAAGAATTGCTGTATGCTTCGACAAACAGGACGGATTCGAATAATCTGTCATTATTATACTGATGGAAGGGGCGGCTGTCAACAAAGGGGGAGACCGTTCTTTTGAGGCGGAGAAAAGAAAAACATGCCGGAGATTTCTCTCCGGCACGGATTTTAGATTGACGTTTTTTTGATGGAAGCAAAACCGTCTGATTACAGTTCGCAGTTATTGACCGTGCGCGGGAAGGGAATCACATCACGGATGTTGCCCATGCCGGTCAGATACATGACACAGCGCTCAAAGCCAAGACCGAAGCCCGCGTGCCGAGCAGAACCGTACTTGCGCAGATCAAGATAGAAGCTATAGTCTTCGGGGTTCAGTCCGAGCTCGTTCATGCGGCTTAACAGAACCTCATAGTCATCCTCACGCTGACTGCCGCCGATGATTTCGCCGATACCGGGAACGAGGCAGTCCATTGCCGCAACGGTCTTTCCGTCGGGGTTAAGCTTCATATAGAAGGCCTTGATCTCCTTCGGATAATCAGTCACGAAGACCGGACGCTTGAAAACGACCTCTGTCAGATAACGCTCGTGTTCCGTCTGAAGGTCACTGCCCCAGTGGACAGGATACTCAAACTGGTCATTGTGCGGAGCAAGCAGCTCAATGGCTTCCGTATAGGTCACATGGCCGAAATCGGAGGTCATAACATGATTCAGCCGCTCCAAAAGACCCTTGTCAACAAACTGGTTGAAGAAGGCCATCTCCTCGGGAGCATTTTCAAGGACGTAGGAGATGATATATTTGATCATATCCTCTGCCAGGCGCATATCATCAGAAAGATCGGCAAAGGCGATTTCCGGCTCGATCATCCAGAACTCTGCCGCATGGCGGGTTGTATTGGAGTTTTCGGCGCGGAAGGTCGGGCCAAAGGTGTAGATGTTGCGGAATGCCATGGCGTAGGTTTCGCCGTTCAACTGGCCGGAAACGGTCAGGTTGGTGGGCTTGTTAAAGAAGTCCTTGCTGTAATCAATTTTGCCGTCCTCTGTCAGGGGCGGATTTGCCATATCCAGAGTTGTTACCTGGAACATTTCGCCGGCGCCCTCACAGTCGGAGCCGGTAATCAGCGGCGTATGAACATAGACAAAGCCGCGTTCCTGGAAGAACTTATGAATGGCGAAAGCAGCCAGAGAACGAACGCGGAAAACAGCCTGGAACGTGTTGGTGCGCGGACGAAGATGCGTCAGGGTGCGAAGGTATTCCAGTGTATGACGCTTGGGCTGAATCGGGAAGTCCGGCGTGGACGAGCCTTCGATCACAACGCTGCCGGCCTGAATTTCAAACGGCTGCTTTGCGTCAGGCGTTACCTCCAGCGTACCGGTAATAATCAGTGCAGCGCCGATATTGATTTTGGAGATTTCGGCAAAGTTTTCCATGGCATCGGTAATAACAACCTGCACCGGCTGGAAAAACGTGCCGTCTGACATCATCAGGAATCCAAAACTCTTGGAAGCGCGGCGGTTGCGAACCCATGCACCGATCGAAACGGTTTTGCCTGCGTATTTTTCTGTGTTTTGATACAAGTCACGGATCTCAATCAGTTCCATAAATTTCCTCTTTCTATTACAGCAGCATGACACCTGCTGCTTTGCAGGCAGCTACCGTTTCTTGATCCCAGATGCTGGACTGAACTTCACCGATATGGCAGCAGCCCAGAAGCAGCATACAAAGACGGGATTGACCGATACCGCCGCCAATGGTCAGCGGCAGCTCGCCGCCGAGCAATGCCTTGTGGAAGGGAAGCTTGCGGCGATCATCGCAGCCGGCAAGCGTCAACTGACGGTCAAGCGATTCGGGGCTGACGCGGATGCCCATGGACGAAACCTCAAAGGAGCGGCCAAGAACATCGTTCCAGAACAGAATATCTCCGTTCAGAGCCCAGTCGTCATAGTCCGGAGCGCGACCGTCATGCGGCTTGCCGGAACGGAGCTTGCCGCCGATCTGCATCAGGAAAACAGCCTTATCCTTGTGCTGACGGTGGAAAGCATCCTCCCTGTCGTGAGGATCCTCCAGATCGGGGAACATATCCTCCAATTCCTGCGTCGTGATGAAAATCACATCACGGGGAATATTTGTCGTAATCTGCGGATACTCAATCTTCAGGGTTTCTCCGGTGACATAGATCGCGTTTACAATACGCTGTACGGTATCTTTCAGGTAAGCCTCGGTACGCATTTCCTCCGTGAGAACTTTTTCCCAGTCCCACTGATCGACATAAACGGAGTGCAGATTGTCTACCACTTCGTCACGGCGAATGGCGTTCATATCGGTGACCAAACCCTTGCCGGGACGGAAACCGTAGCGGGAAAGCGCGTAACGCTTCCATTTTGCAAGAGAATGTACGACCTGTGCTTCCGCTTTCACATCAGGAACGTCAAATGAAACCGGACGCTCATAGCCATTCAGATTATCATTCAGTCCGGATGCCTCCTCAACAAACAACGGGGCGGACACACGCATCAGATCGAGTGCGTGGCACAGATTTTTTTGGAAATTGTGCTTAATGAACTCGATTGCACACTGTGTTTCATACACGGTAAGCGGGTTTTTGTAGCTTTCGGGAATCAAACATTTTTTCATTTTGACGTCTCCTTTCTTATTTTAATATCTATCGGGAGATTTCCAAATAGATTTGCGATATATTATACTCGATTTTATGTTGCATTACAAGAAAAAAATGAAAATTTACAGCTAAAAAAGGAAAAAGATTGAAATGATTTTCTATGAAAAGTGACAAATGAAACGATTTTATACGGATTCTGCATGAAAAACCGAATCAAGAATCCGTCCGCCGCGCACACCCGCATTGTTTGAACGCGCAGTGCGCGCAGAATCTGACATACCTTTGATGCTGTAAGTTTTTCGGGTTTCGCTATAAATCAATCCTCGTAGAAAACCTTCATGCCCTTATAGGTCATATAGGTATCCAGCTTGGAAACCAGCTCCATCGGAGAGTGCATGGACAATACGGGAACGCCGGCATCCACAGTCTCGATATTGCGGTTTGCCATATAGCAGGCAATGGTTCCGCCGCCGCCCTGATCGACTTTGCCCAGCTCACCGGTCTGCCAGATTACATCATGCTCGGAGAAGAGCTTCCGAACATAGGCCATAACCTCGGCGGACGCATCGGAGGCAGAGTTTTTGCCGCGTGCGCCGGTATATTTAAAGATGCCCGTGCCGTAGTTGATGCGTGTATTGTTGCTCTTATCGCAGGTTTCGGGATAAAGAGGATCATAGGCATTACAGACATCTGCGGAGAGGCAGAAGGAGTTTTCAAAGCATCTGCGTACGTCGGCACCTGTTGCGTCACAAAGGTCGCCCATAAAGGTTTCAAAAAACTGGCTCTGCATACCGCTGATGCCCTCGGAACCGATTTCTTCCTTGTCGATCAGAACGCAGACGGCCGTTTTTCTCGGTGTATCGATTTCCAGCATCGGCTTAAAGGAGGCATAGGCGCAGACACGGTCATCGTGACCGTAGGCAGCAATCAAGCTGCGATCGAATCCGACATCGCGCGCCGGTCCGGCAGGCACAATCGTCAGTTCGGCGGAAAGAAAATCGTCCTCGGTAATGCCGTATTTTTCGTTCAGCAGGCACATGGCGGCAAAACGGATGCGGTCTGCACCCTCATCACCCTTCAAGGGCTTGCTGCCCAGAAGTACGCGCAGATTCTCTCCTGTGACACCTTCTGCCAGCGTCTTTTTCATCTGGTCGGCAGCGAGGTGGATGAGCAGATCGGTTACACAGAAAACGGGATCGCTTTCGTCCTCTCCGACTGTGACCTTGATGACACTGCCGTCCTTCTTTGCCACGACACCGTGCAGAGCAAGCGGGGTGGTCGTCCACTGGTATTTTTTGATGCCGCCGTAATAATGCGTTTTAAAGAACGCCATTTCGCTGTCCTCGTACAGAGGATTCGGCTTGAGGTCAAGACGCGGCGAATCAATATGTGCGCCGCAAATGTGCGTACCGTTGTTCAGCGGCTCCGAGCCGACAACCGCAAAAATGACGGACTTGCCATGGCCGTTTCCATAGACCTTGTCTCCGGGGTTCAGTTCCATACCGGGCTTCAGAGGCCGGAAGCCATGCTTTTCCGCTTCGGCAATCGTCCAATCGACGGCTTCGCGCTCGATTTTGCAGGTGCTGATAAAGCGCATGTATTCCTTGCAATACGGCTCAATTGCTGCCAGATCGGCATCGGAAATCACATCGTAGCCGTTTTTCGGGGCAAAGAGCAGCTCTTTACGCATCGTTTCATATTTTTTTTCTTCCATGGATAATAAAACTCCTTTCAGAAATTGTTCACAGTGATTTATGAACTCGTTTGGTGTCTTACCGCAGGTTTCAAGCACCTGATCGGCAAGCGCACGAAACGCGCTGTCTGGTTTTTGCGCCTTGATCCGCTTCTCGGCATATTCACGGCTGATCCCATCGCGGAGCATCAGACGTTCAATCCGCAGCTCTTCGGGGGCGGATACAGCAATTGTGACATCGCACAGATCAGACAGTCCGCTTTCAAACAGCCCGATTGCGTCAATGGCGGCAAACGGTGCCGTGCTTTTTGATAAAATTCGCCGTACCTCACGGCAGACAACCTTGTGTGTAATCGCGTTTAGGTCAAGCAGTGCGGATTTATCGTCAAATACAAGGTTACCCAATGCCTTGCGGTTTAATTCGCCATGCTGCACGGTGCCGGGGAAACGTGCTTCAATTTCCGAAAGCATTTCAGCGTCGGTTTTCAGCAGCTCGTGGTACAGCTTATCACAGTCAATACACAGGCCGCCCAGCGCTTCGGCAGCCTTCAGGAGCGTACTTTTGCCGCTGCCGGTGCATCCGGTAATTCCAATGATCTTCATTCTTCCGCCTCCGCGTTCACAATGCGAAAAGCGGCAGCCTTTTTCAGACGGTTGCCGACCGCATAGGCAACACCGCCGCCTTCCGGACAGCGGGCGTAGATCGTTTTGATTTCCGGACGGTCAAGTGTACGCAGCGCGGCAAATAAGCCGGAAGAAAGGGTCCTGATGTCTTGAATGGAACCGTAAGCGGTAGGATTGCAGCCCTCATATAAAGGAAGCTCTTCCTTGTAGCACAGCACGGCATCGCCGTCTGTAAAACGGCGGCGGATGTATGCGGCAGCCGCTTCGGAGGAACCGCTGATAATGTATACCTCCGCGCTGGGAGCATAGTGCTTGTATTTCATTCCGGGAGCGCGGACAACGGCATCGTTGGAAATCTGACCGAGGACGGCACGATCAACTTCCAGCTCTCCCAGAAGTGCAGTCAGTTCTTCGGGGGTTACTCCGCCCGGACGGAGCAGACGCGGCTTTTTACCTGTCAGGTCTACAATGGTGGATTCCACACCGACCTCACACGGGCCGCCGTCAATTATGGCGTCAATCTTTCCGTCTGTACCGTAATCGTTCAGAACGTGCTCGGCAGTTGTCGTAGAGGGCTTGCCGGACAGATTGGCAGACGGCGCTGCAATCGGTACGCCGGCTTCACGAATCAATGCCCGTGTAACTTCTGATTTCGGGCAGCGGACGGCAACCGTATTTAAACCGGCAGTCGTTTGCTTCGGAATACAGTCGCGGACAGGAAGCACCATCGTCAGCGGCCCCGGCCAAAAATGCGACGCAAGCAGCCATGCGGCTTCGGGAATATCATGACAGTAGAGATTCAGTTCTTCCGCGCAGGAGATATGAATAATCAGGGGATTGTCCTGCGGACGACCCTTTGCGAGAAAAATTTTTGAAACGGCTTCCGCATCCATTGCGTTCGCGCCCAGCCCGTAGACGGTTTCTGTCGGGATAGCGACCAGTCCGCCGGCTTGAATGATTTTTGCTGCGGTAACGGGAGTATTCCGATCTGCTGCGGAGAGTATCAGGGTTTTCATGTTGCTTCACCGCTTTCACGGAGTTTTTCGGCCTGATCCGCACTGACGAGTGCATCAATGATCTCATCAAGATCACCGTTCATGATCGAGTCGATCTTATACAGCGTCAAACCGATGCGATGATCGGTAACACGGCTTTGCGGGAAATTATAGGTGCGGATTTTTTCATTTCGCATTCCTGTGCCGACCTGACTCCGGCGTTCTCCGGAATAGGCGGACTCAATACGCTCCTGCTCGATCTGATACAGCTTGGATGAGAGCATGAGCATACATTTTTCGCGGTTTTGGAACTGACTGCGTTCCTCCTGACACGATACCACAATTCCGGTCGGCTTGTGAATCAGACGGACGGCAGACGAGGTTTTATTGATATGCTGACCGCCTGCGCCGGAGGAACGGTAAACCTGCATTTCAATATCCTCAGGACGGATATTTACGTCGGCTTCCTCCATTTCGGGAAGGACGGCAACGGTCGCGGTAGAGGTGTGAACGCGTCCACCGGATTCTGTTTCGGGAACGCGCTGTACGCGGTGTACGCCGGATTCAAATTTTAAACGAGAATAGGCACCGCTTCCGCGAATTTCAAAGTCAGCTTCCTTGATGCCGCCCAGCTCCGTTTCGTTGTAGTTCAGCAGCTGCACGGACCAGCCCTTGGAAGCGGCATAGAGATTGTACATTCGGAACAGACTGTGGGCAAACAGCGCACTTTCTTCGCCGCCGACACCGCCGCGAATCTCCATAATCACGCTTTTGTTGTCGTTGGGATCATGGGGAAGGAGCAGGATTTTCAGTTCCTGCTCCAGTTCTTCGCTTCGACTCTTAGCGGCAGAGAATTCCTCCTGACAGAATTCCTTCATTTCAGGCTCCGCGCTCATCATTTCCAGCGCATCGGCCATGTCCTGCTTTGCGCGCAGATAAGCGCGGTAGGCATTGACGACCGGCTCGATTTCCTTCTGTTCTTTCAGATAGGCCGCGGCCTTTTTGGGGTCGGCATAGAAGTCGGGCTGTTCTGCGCGGGCGCATAACTCAACGTATTTTTCTTCAACCAGTTTCAGCTTATCCAGCATCTAAAAAACTCCAGTAATCAAATATTAGGTTTATTTTAACAGATTTTCCATTGCCTGTCTACCGTATACATTGAAAATGACCTCCGCATGATCTTTCAAATGCGTTGTATTTTTCAGCGCCTGAGCGCCTTCTTGAGAAATACGCCAGGCATGCGGCGTCATATACAGGAGGTTCTGCACCATTTCCTGACCTTCCAGCTCAAAATCAAAACAAAGAGCTTCCTCATGGAGCAAGGTAAATCCGTCTAATTGCGGATGCAGAGTTTTTTCCTTTTGCAGCAGCGTCGGATAAATGATGGATTTGAGCGAAGAAAGATGGTGTTCACCTGCTAAAACCTGCACAAAGATGCCGTTTTCCTTTAAAACCCGTGCAAATTCACTTTCCACGGTCAGCGCAAACATGGAAAGAACAACGTCAAAGCAGCCGTCAGAAAAGGGAAGATGTGCGGCTGTGGCGGTCAACCAATGTGCGTTTTTTTCACGGACTGCCGCAAAGCGGACGGCATCCTTGGAAATATCGATTCCCCAACGCTCAGAGGCATCCAAATGAGACAGATAGTAGCCTTCGCCGCAGCCTGCATCCAAAATCGATTCGGCATTCGGAGCAAAGCGTGAAACCACTCTGTTCAGCGCTTCGACAATCGGCGAGTAGTATCCGGCATTCAAAAAACTGCGTCGGGCGGCGACCATGACGGAGGAATCTCCGGGATGAAGAGAGTGCTTCTGCGAAACCGTCAGGAGGTTTACATAACCTTGACGCGCAACATCAAAGCTATGATGGTTGCAGCAGCTCCAAGACGGCTTTTCCATTGTCAAAACTTCACCGCAGATAGGGCAGAGAGGATAAATCATAACAGTTGTCCTTTGTCCTATATTCTGCCTTGAAAGAAGGCTTCAATTTCATTTCTTGAGGCGGCAACGGAGCCCTGTGCAAAATTGGGTTTTCCGCCGCCGCGACCGCGCAGTTCGCTGTTAAGCGCCTTAACGGTTTCGCGTATATCGCCGTTTAAGCATCCGAGCGCATATTTATAGTTGCCATCCTCGCCGGAAAAAATCGCGCACAGACCGCCGCATTTTTGCATCACGGCATCGGCAAGGCGGCGTACGGCATCCGGCTGCATGGCATCTTCAAACAGTATCACATCTCCGGCATTTTCCAAAGCCTCGGCTTTCAGCGCAAAGAGCCGATTTTCCAGACTGACGGCGCGATACTGTACTGCTGCCAGTTCCTCGCTGATACGGCGCACGGCTGCGGCGGTTGCAAACGGTTTTGCGGACAGAATGCCGGATATTTCGTGATTCTGCTCGGCAATGGTATTCAGGTATTGCAGTGCACGTTTGCCGCAAAGCAGCTCGATACGGGAGCCGTCATGAAATTTTGTGGTTGAAATCAGTTTGACAAGTCCGATCTCACCGGTGTATGCGACATGAAGACCGCAGCACGCACACAGATCGATTTCGCCGAATTTGACGATCCGCACCCAGCCGGAGAGTGCCTTTTTGCTGCGATAGGGAATGGTAGGAAGTGTCTCGGCATCGGGATAAAGAAATTCCGTTTTTAGATTTCGATAGATCGCTTCATTCACGGTTGCTTCAATCTCGCGCAGCTCCTGTGCCGAGATTTCGCCGCTGAAGTCGATCGTTATGACCTCGCTGCCCATATGAAAGCCGACGTTTTCATAGCCAAAACGACTATGGACAATTCCGGAGACCAGATGCTCGCCGGAATGCTGCTGCATGAGCATAAAACGGCGATCCCAGTCAATTTTGATCTTTACAGTTTCATTGACAGGGAGAGGCACGTCGCAAAGATGAATGATCTCGCCGCCGCGCTCAAAAACATCAAGGACATTGGCGGTATGAATCGTGCCGAGATCACAGGGCTGACCGCCGCCGGTAGGGTAGAAAATCGTTTGATTTAATACAACTTCGTAGCCATCCTTTGCCGGTGTGCAGGACAGAACCTCCGCTTGCGCCTCGGTCAGATATTGGTTTACATAATATAGTTTCTCGGTCGGCATAGATGTTCCTCCTGCTATGTGCGATTTTTGCAGTCAATGAATAATAGACAGTTCC
>JAEDKB010000221.1 GCA_016296045.1 Oscillospiraceae bacterium | reverse complement strand
TGGTTATCCGGCTCAAGCAGAACAAGCTGGCGAAACAGTACATTCGGATGCAGTGCATCACCTGCGGAGAGAGCTTCGATGTGGCGCGAAGTTCGCTTACGAAAGGGGGCGGCGGTCAATGACGCAGGACTATCGCATCAACACATTCGGCTTGACGCAAAAACAGAATCAATTTGTAAGCGCAAATCTTCCCGTGCGGGACTGCGAGCTTTACATTGCCGATACCCCCACAGATTTGATTGCCATAAACTGCGAGGCAATGATCGTAAACGCATCTGCGATGGAGCAGGACGACGCGGATATGATCTTCGGCTACTATCAGGAGGTCAACGGCTGCACCGATGAGACGATCCTCTGGCTTGGCGAGCCGATGCCGCCCAAGGCAGCGCGGAAGTTCTTCAAATGCTACGATTCCTTTGACGCCATCAAGGACAAGCTCAAGTATCTGCTGCTCACTGCACACAGCAAGAGCAAAAAAGCGCACGAGTACAGCGAAAAGCTGGTCAACGGGTTGAAAATCCTTGCGCTCATCCGCAAGCATCCCGGCATTTCTACGCAGAAGCTATCGGAGCTGACCGAGCTGCCGCTGCGCAGCGTACAGCGTTATATCGCTGCTCTGCAAGCAACGGGGGAATGGATCGAGTATGACCGGGCGCTCCGGGGCTGGAAGCTGTTTCACGGTATCTCCATCCTATACGGAGATGTGTAGGAGGATGAAGGGGAATGAAACTCTGTATTCATCGAGGCACGCACCAGATTGGCGGCATTGCTGCCGAAATCTCCACGGCAAGCACGCGCATCCTCATTGATATGGGTGACGAGCTATCTCTTGATTCAAATTTCGTCTCCGCACCGCTGAATATTCCGGGTGTGACGGATGGGAACGGATATTGCGATGCCGTACTGTTTACCCACTATCACGGCGATCATACCGGGCAAATGCTGCGTATCCGACCGGAGATTCCCATTTATGCCGGGGCGCTGGCAAAGGATATCATGCGCCTGTCCGCAGAGCGTGGCGGGCAAAAGAATGAAGCGCTTTGCAAGCGCATCGAAACCATTCAAGCCTTTTCTCCCGGCAAGCCGTTTTTGATCGGTGACTTTCAGATCACGCCTTTCTGTATCGACCATTCCGCGTGTGACAGCTATATGTTCCTGATCGAAGCGGACGGCAAGCGGCTGTTGTATACCGGCGATTTCCGGCTGCACGGCGTGCGCGGCAATGTCATGGACAAGATTCTGGACAGACGCATTGGAAAGGTCGATGTGGTTGTCACGGAGGGAACGACCGTTTCTCGCTCTGAACACGAGGTCGTGACGGAGTGGGACCTGCAAAAACGTGTGAAAGCGTATTTGCGGCAGTACAAGTATGTCTTTGTGTTGTGCGCAACGACGAACCTTGACCGGATTTTTGCGCTGGCGCGGGCAGTGCCGCGTGGAAAATACTGCATTTGTGACGAGTATCAAAAAACGCTGGTCAAGGTGGTTTCCGAGCGTTGGAGCAGTCTATCGACATTTTATGAGATGCCAAAGCTGAATACTCCCGGTTCCAGTATTCTTCAAGGCTTTCAAGAGCGCGGCGGGTTGATGTTTGTCCGTGTCAATCGGCAGTTTGAACGCATTATCCGACAATTTGACCCGCAGCAAAGCATTCTGCTCTATTCCATGTGGGACGGCTACCGAACAAAACCGGACAGCACCATCCCGGAGTTTCTGTCACTGACCGGAACATGGGCAGAGCTTCACACCAGTGGTCACGCCTCGCCGGATGATCTGCGCCATGTGATTGAAAAGGCAGACCCGGAAATCATCATCCCCATGCACACCGACGCACCGCAGAAAATGCAGACACTCTGCCAGAATCGTAAGGTGATTCTACTGAAAGACAGGGAGGAACTACTGCTATGACGAATGATATTTTTTGCGTCGGCTTGACACGGACGGAGCTGCAAACACTGGGCGTTCTTCTACCAATTACATTCCGGATCATCCCTGTTTCATCGGAAGCACTGGATCATGCCGCTGTCGTGCGTGTAATCGATCAGGCGCGCTGCATCATCCTGAATCCGAAGCGGCTCTCCGTAGATTTGCTGGATGATTTTCTGCGCGGGCAGGACTATCAGCGGTGGAACAATGCGCCTGTGCCGATTATTTTGTTCTCAGACACCATGACCAAGGAACAACGCCACGAGGTTTTCATGCCGGAGTATCCGATCCTTTCGGTTGATCTGCACGAGCGTTTCGACCGGAATCGAAATTTGGCGGTAAAGCTACTGCGGGAATCGGCGCTTCCCTGCTGGCAGAACCGAAAAGTCATGCGCAGCAATATGTTTAACGATGCGTGGTATCTGCTCGACATTGAAACGACCGGATTGGACAGATGGAAAGACCGTATCATTGCCATCCGCGTTGCCCGCATGGCAAATTATGAAATCAACTGGGAGCGACCGACGATTTATATTCGTCAAGATAAACCGCTGCCAGCACAAATTTCTGAAATTACCGGCATCACAGACGATATGTTGGCGGGCGGCGTTTCGATGGAAGAAGCATTGGAAGAACTGGACAGCCTTCCTTGCAAGGATACGCCGTTCCTGTTTACCAACGAGGATTTTGCAGCTGGCTTTCTGAATGCCGAGTACCTTCGCTGCGGGAAAACCTTTGACCGCCCGTATGTCGCAATCGACAAGCTGGCAAATATCCCATTTGGCTATCTGATGCAGCGAAAGGCGTG
This sequence comes from Oscillospiraceae bacterium, assembly GCA_016296045.1. Classification (GTDB taxonomy): domain Bacteria; phylum Bacillota; class Clostridia; order Oscillospirales; family Oscillospiraceae; genus JAZOXB01. Next base: position 233 of record JAEDKB010000221.1, on the reverse strand, counting down.
GAACATTCCAGCATTGGTTGGCTTTAAAACTTTGAGAAAACAGCCATTGGATGAGGAACTTCAGAAGCTGTTCGCTCTGACTGCCTGCACCTTTGAGGCGCTGCAAACTCGCTGCGATGTCCGCTGCCCAGAAGAATTTGCGAAACTATATGCGGCAGAACTCTGTGAGTGATGAAAAAATCCCTTGGTAACAAGGGCGCACTTCTATACTCTCCTGACGGGAGTATGTGCGC
>JAEDKB010000220.1 GCA_016296045.1 Oscillospiraceae bacterium | reverse complement strand
TTCCCATTGACAAAACGGCAAAACTGTACTACGATATAGGCGCATAAACAATTTAAGGGGTGCTGACGTAACGTCGGCTGAGATCGCACAGAGCGGGACCCTCAAACCTGATGCGGATAATGCCGCCGTAGGAATTGAACTGTGACTGAATATTATGGTGTCTACAATCCGTTTCCCTCGGTGTTATCCGCAGGGAAATTTTTTATTGGGAGGTAATTTTTATGCAGGCAAGCGTAGCCATCCAGGTGCTCCCCGCCGTTCAGGGAGACGAAGAGGTCGTTCGCATCGTTGACGAAGTCATCGCGTACATTAAAAGCACAGGGCTCAACTATTATGTCGGCCCGTTTGAGACGACGATTGAGGGCGACGATTACGATCAGCTTATGGACATTGTAAAAGAGTGCCAGCATGTCGCCATCCGGGCGGGCTGTCCCGGCGTTTCCGCTTATATCAAGGTAAGCTATAAACCGGAGGGCGGTGTTATGACCATTGACCAAAAAGTTACAAAGCATCACCAATAAGCTTTCGCCTTTCTTCGCCATCGCGCTGCTGATCGTTCTCTGGGCGGCGGCGTGCGGCTTTGAGGCGGTGCCCTCCTATATGCTTCCCTCTCCGGCGGACGTTGCAAGAGCCTTTATCAATGATTTTCCCACCATGATGGCACATTCGGCAACGACGCTTTCGGAAGCGGCAGCCGGTCTCGGCATCGGCATTGTTCTGGCATTTATCACCGCTTCCCTTATGGACAGGTTTTCCCTGCTCTACAACGCGATCTATCCTCTGCTTGTTATATCGCAGACGATTCCGACCATCGCCATTGCTCCGATCCTTGTGCTCTGGATGGGCTTCGGCATCGCGCCGAAGATCACGCTGGTCGTACTGACAACCTTTTTCCCGATTACCGTGGGAATGCTTGACGGTTTCCGCAGCGCCGACCCGGACGCGATCGCACTTCTGCGAAGCATGGGCGCAAACAATCTGAAGATCTTTCGGTATATCAAGCTTCCGTCCTCTTTGAGCCATTTCTTTGCGGGACTGAAGATTTCCGCGTCCTACGCCATTGTAGGCGCAGTCATCGCCGAATGGCTCGGCGGATTTGAGGGTCTCGGTGTCTACATGACGCGCGTCCGCAAAGCCTATCAGTTTGATAAAATGTTTGCGGTTATTATTTTAATTATTATAATTAGTCTTCTCCTGATGCTGCTCGTGACTCTCGTACGGAAAGCGATCATGCCCTGGGAGAGAAAAGGAGACAGAAAACAATGAAAAAAATCCTCTGCATGATTCTTTCTTTGCTTATGGTGTTCGGTCTTGCCGCCTGTGCATCTAACACCTCTGCCGATTCTGACAGCGCACAGACCGAAAACCTGACAAAAATCACCTTCGCCCTCGACTGGACGCCTAACACCAACCATACCGGCCTCTATGTTGCTAAAGAAAAGGGCTATTTTGAGGAAGCCGGTCTGGATGTTGACATTGTCTTCATTGAGGACAGCACCTCCGCGTCTCTGTGTGCCTCCGGCAAAGCCCAGTTCGCCATTGAGGCGCAGGACACGCTGGCTGCCGCATTCACCGGAGATGAGCCCCTCGGCATCACCGCTGTGGCCGCAATTCTTCAGCACAATACCTCGGGCATCATCTCCCGTAAGGGCGACGGCATTGACACGCCCAAGGGTCTTGAAAACAAAACCTATTCCACATGGGATTCCCCGATTGAGCTTGCCATGCTGCAGTCGCTCGTAGAAAAGGACGGCGGCGACTGGAGCAAGGTCAATCTGATTCCCAACAACATCGTCGATGAGCCCGGTGCCCTCAACACGAACCAGACGGACTCCATCTGGGTCTTCTACGGCTGGGGCTGCATCAACGCTGACGTTCAGGGCTTTGCGTATGATTACTTCTTCTTCAAGGACCTCGACAGCGTATTTGATTATTATACGCCTGTCATCATTGCGAACAACGACTTCCTGAATGAAAATCCCGACACAGCAAAAGCCTTCCTGAGCGCCGTCAGAAAGGGCTATGAATTTGCCGCCTCCAATCCCGACGAAGCCGCACAGATTCTGATCGATTCGGACAATACCGGCTCTCTCAAGGGCTCAGAAGAGCTTGTTAAGCAGAGTCAGGCGTGGATTTCCGGACAGTACATCGCCGATGCCGAGAGCTGGGGCGTGATCGATCCGGCGAGATGGGACGCTTTCTATGATTGGCTCAATGAAAACGATCTTGTCGCAAAAAAACTTCCGCACGGAACCGGCTATTCCAATGACTACCTCAGCTAACGAACCGATTCTGACCGCTGAGCATATCACCAAATCGTTCGGCGGCACGGTTATTATCAAGGACATCGACATTCATCTGAAAAAGAGTGAAATCGTTTCTCTGATCGGTCAGAGCGGCGCGGGCAAAACAACGCTTTTCAACGTCCTGTCCGGTCTGCTAACGCCGGAATCGGGTCGTGTACTTCTGCGCGGCGAGGACATCACGGGCAAGCCCGGACACATTAGCTATATGCTGCAAAAAGACCTGCTGCTGCCCTACCGCACCATTGTGGATAACGTCTCGCTGCCGCTTGTGATACAAGGCGAAAACAAGAAAGCATCTCGCGAAAAAGCATCTGCACTTTTTGACCGTTTCGGCCTTACCGGCTGTGAAAAGAAGTATCCCTCACAGCTCTCCGGCGGTATGAGACAGCGTGCCGCGCTTTTACGAACCTATCTTTCGTCCCAAGGCATTGCCCTGCTTGACGAACCGTTTTCAGCGCTCGACACGCTGACAAAATCGGCAATGCACCAATGGTATCTTCACATCATGCAGGAGATCGACCTATCAACGCTGTTCATCACGCATGATATCGACGAAGCGATTCTGCTTTCCGACCGCATCTATGTCATGAGCGGCAAACCGGGACAGATCACGAACGAACTGGTCATCGACGCACCGAAGCCCCGTCCGGACGATTTCACACTTTCCGATGAATTT
>JAEDKB010000219.1 GCA_016296045.1 Oscillospiraceae bacterium | reverse complement strand
CACCTACGCCCTTCTCACGCAGCGGAGCGTTCAGGCCATCCGTCGCCATACCGAGACAAATTGCCATCCAGAGCAGATTGTTCGGCGCGGCTTTCTCCATGTGATTTGCAATCGCCGTGCCGTCAACGCAGTAATACTTCATACTTCCGTTGGAGCCTGCATTGTAAGCATGATAGTAGGTGCCGTAGGTTCCGGTGACACGCTGCTGGTCAGCAGTGGTCAGACCGGTGCCGGTCTGCAGGCAGATGTATGAAGTGTTTGCCTTGGATACAAAATCCTCATCGTCATAGGGGTTATAGTAATCTGTATCGCCATGGGAGTCGAAGAATACGACACCGCAGGTTTCCAGTGCATCGGCGATTGCATCAATGGTGGCGTTTGTTGTCCGATAGGTCGTACAGGTGCCGCCGGTCACCTTGGCAACGCTCTCGCCCTCGGTCTTATACTGGTTTGTAAAGCTGCTGTCAAGCCCGTAATACGGCTGAAAAACCGCAACATTCGTTCCGTCGGAGCTATTGCGGGTCGCGTAGCTGACGGTCTGTATGCTGCTGACTGTTTCCGGCTCTTCGTCTATGACCGCGCTGTTCCGAATCTGGGCGCGCAATCTGGGAGAATAGCCGTTCGGTTCGCCGTCCATCGTTTCCCAGAAGAAGAAATCACCGTGGCGCTCGATCGTTCCCTCCTGATACGAGTCGGAAGCTTCCACTGCCGCAATCACATCGTCCACGATTGCCGCATAGTCCTCCGCCGTAGCCGCTGTGCCGCGTTTCGGACGGATTTTTTGGTTTTCAATTTCGGTAATGGTTTCCCAGATCTCATCGGAATTCACATTTTTTTCCGCAGCCGCCGCAGGAAGTGCGGAAAGCAGCATGCTCAGAGCAAGCAGCAACACAAGCAGTCGTTTCATTTTTTCTATACCCTTTCAGAGTTTTAATTTCGGACGAATTCGGACATGATAAAAAATCTCAAGCCGATCAATCAAAATATCGTAAAGAAGAAAAGACAGGTTCGCAAGCAGAAGCAGCACGATCAGTAAGTAACGCTCCATCTGCGCAAATTCCGCCGAAACGGCATCCATGCGGAAAACAAAGATCATCAGGCCGTATGCGGCAAAGATCGCCGCGTTGACATACGCAAACTTCACGAGCCACTTGAGCCATGCCGTTGGCAGACGAGAAAACAGCTTTTTCAGCATCGGGTAATAGCCGAAGAAGGCAAACAGGATCGCCGTCTCCTTGTCCGGTGCAAGCAGAAGTCCGAGAATCGCAACTGCCGCATACCACAGCAGGCTCCACTTTTTTCCGGTTTCCGCGTAGACGGGAATCAAAACCAGTGATGCAAGCACCGGACAGGCAATTGCCGCAAACGGTATCACGCCGCCGAGAAACATCAGCGCAACCGCCAGAGCCGCCAATACGCCGCAAAGCGCCAGAACGGATGCCTTGGATCTATTTCTCATGACGTGCTCCGTTGGAATTGTTCTTCAGCAGAGAATATTTGATATCCCACAGCTTCTGCGACAGATCCACATAATACGAATGCGGATTATCAAAGCGCTTGACCTCATCCCAAAGCGTATCGACCTGCGCACGGCAGTATTCCCGAATTTCCTTCAGTGTCGGCATCTGATAGACCAGCTCGCCGTTTTTGAAAATCGGAACCTGAAGCTCTTTCGCGGTAAAATTATAAACCGTTTTCTGCTTCCATGTTGCTTCCGGATCAAAGATCAGCAGGTCACTACTGTCATCCACAACCTCATCGTAAACACACAGATAGTCTGCGATTGCCTTTCCGGTGTCGTTGCCGTAAAAGCGGTAAAGCTTCTTGAAATGCGGATTTGTGATCTTTCCGACATTCTCGGAAATCTTGATTTTCGGCTCGACCGTGCCGTCATCATGCTCCACCGCAACCAGCTTATATACGCCGCCGAAAACCGGTTCGCTGCGCGCCGTAATCAGGCGTTCGCCGACACCGAACATATTGATCTGCGCACCCTGCCGCAGAAGATCCTGAATAATGTATTCGTCCAAAGAGTTGGAAACCGATATCTCACAGCTGGTCCAGCCAGCGTCATCGAGCATTTTTCTGGCCTTTTTGGTCAGATATGTCATGTCGCCGGAATCAAGCCGAATTCCGCATTTTGTAATGCCCATCGGCTTCAAAACCTCATTAAATGCGCGGATGGCATTGGGAACGCCGCTCTTGAGCGTATTATAGGTATCCACCAGCAGCGTCGCATTGGTAGGATAAAGCTCACAATACGTCTTGAAGGCTTCGTATTCGCTGTCAAACATCTGCACCCACGAATGCGCCATCGTGCCGCCCGCAGGAACGCCGTAGAGCTGATCGGAAATCGTGCAGGCCGTTCCGTCGCAGCCGCCGATGAATGCCGCTCTCGCACCGAGAATCGCACCCTGTGCGCCCTGTGCTCTGCGCGAACCGAATTCCAGCACTCTGCGGCCCTGTGCCGCACGGACAACGCGGTTGGCTTTCGTAGCAATCAGGCTCTGGTGATTGAGGATCAGAAGAATATATGTCTCGATCAACTGTGCCTCAATTGCCGGCGCACGCACCGTCAGCATCGGCTCTCTGGGGAAGATCGGCGTTCCCTCCGGAACGGCAAAAATATCACCGGTAAAACGGAAGGAACGGAGGTAGTCCAAAAACTCCTCGCTGAACAATTTGCGGCTTCTCAGATATTCAATGTCCTCATCGGAAAAATGCAGGTCGCGGATGTATTCGATCACCTGTTCCAAGCCCGCTGCGATGGCAAAGCCGCCGCCGTCGGGAACATTGCGATAGAATACGTCAAAATAGCAAATACGGTCTTTCATGCCGTTGCGGAAATAGCCGTTGCTCATCGTTAATTCATAAAAATCACAGAGCATCGTCATATTGAGTTTATCGTAGGGATTCATTGCACACCTCTTCGATGATTTTTTCTTGATTATAGCCCGAAACGACTGATTTAGCAAGATGTTTTTATAAAGAAAAGAGGCTGC
>JAEDKB010000218.1 GCA_016296045.1 Oscillospiraceae bacterium | reverse complement strand
ACGGTGTCATGGATGGCATCGAGGTTGTTCTTCTTGGCGACCTTCGCCAGTTCGAATTTGCCTGCCGTTGCGCCGAATTCGCAGTCTACGCGCCATGCCAGGTTCTTCTTGGTGGAGTCGGTCATGTTCGGCTCCAGCTCGCTGCCGAGCAGCTCTGCAAACTTTGCAGCGTGCTCTGCTTCTTCATAGGCAGCCTTTTCCCAGTACAGGCCGATCTCCGGATAGCCCTCGCGGTGGGCGATGCGAGCCATGCACAGATACATACCGACCTCAGAGCACTCGCCGTTGAAGTTGGCCTTGAGCTGCTCCAGAATATACTTCTTGTCTTCTTCGGGAACGCCGTCGAGCTGTGCGCCGATGCCGAATACATGCTCAGCGGCCAGAGCAGCGCCCTCTTCCATCAGCTTGAACTTCTCACCGGGAACGCCGCACAGGGGGCACTTGAAGCCTTCCGGCATATCGCCTTCGTGGACATAACCGCAAACGGGGCATACATACTTTTTCATTGAAAAATCCTCCTAAAAAAATTGTTATTTTGGTGCGTCTGCGTTGACGCATTGGTTACAAATGCCGGTGAAGGTCAGCGAGCACTCACGAACTGAGCCGCAGAGGACTTGCTCGGAAAGCTGATCCGGAACCGTAATCTCATCGATGTCGATGATGGCATTGCAATGGGTGCAGATAAAATGCGCATGGGAAGCGGTGTTGAAATCGAAACGCTCCATGCCGTCTACCACGCCGACAGAGGAGATCACACCCTCGCGCTTAAAAGAGGCAAGGTTGCGATAGACCGTGCCGAGAGAAAGATCGGGGATCGACGGCTTGAGTTGGGAATAGACCCAGTCGGCGGTGGGGTGTTCTTTCGTGGAGCGAACGCACTCCAGGATCGCGTCGCGTTTCTTACTGTGTTTGCGGACGATCATCAGCAGCACTCCTTCCGTAAACTACAAAATAATAATGATTATTATTTCTAAAATTAAGATAACACAAATCCGAGCCTCTGTCAAGCGTTTTTTATGAAAAATTTCACGGTGGCGCGGCTTGCGGCGTAGAATAGCAAAGAATCGGGAAGGAGGTTGGATTTTGTATGATGCAGGAAGAAATGGAAGCACGGGTCTGGCAGCGGGTTTTGCAGATGCCGCAGACACAACCGGAGGAGGATATGCTCAAAGCGTGGATTGCGGACACGCTTGCCGCGCAGAGAAGCTATCAGACCATGTCGCGCAGATCCGGCGGTCAGAAATATCGGGCAATGGCAGAAGCGGAAGCGGCGCAGGTAAGAGAGCTTTCCGCGCTGCTTTTTTTGCTCTACGGAACCCGAGAACGGATTTTCGGCGGTGCTGCGGAGGGAAAACGCGTGATGACGGCATCGGTTCGGAGCAGATATGCTGCGGAGGCTGCGGCGGAAAAGGCGTTTTCTGAAGCGGCGAACCGCTGGCCGGAGCACGCGGAGCTGTTTCGGAAAATGGCGGCAAGAGCAGCGCATCACCGCAAAATGCTTTGGAAAGACGCACAGAGATTTTTGAATTGGAAGCGATAAAACAGGGTTGAAACACAAAAAAGAAGGGAATCCTTTATTATTCAGCAAAATGAACAAATTCCATGTTGAAAATAGTGCAAAAAAGCGTTATAATACAGAATGGAAATCGTAGAGGTAAAGGAGGGCGAACACCATGGGCGAGATCATCTCGGTCATTTCCGGCAAGGGCGGCACCGGTAAAACAACGGTTTGTGCTGCGATTGCGACCTGCCTTGCGGCGGACGGAAAGCGTGTTTTATGTATTGATGCGGATATTGGTCTGCGAAATCTGGATATCGCACTCGGAATGTCGGATCTGCCGATCGTACCCTTTACCGATGTGATTCACGGCCACTACAGCCTTGACGAAGCGGCGGAGCATCCGCAGCTTTCCGGCCTGTATCTGCTGACAGCGCCCGTCCGCGAGAACGAGGAGCTGATCGATGCCGAAGGTTTCGGGCGTATGCTGGAGGATGTGCGGAGGTACTATGATTTCTGCCTGATTGACGCGCCTGCGGGAATCGGTACGGGCTTCCGTCTTGCGACACGCTTTGCCGACCGCTTTTTAATCGTCGCCACGCCGGATCCTGCTTCTATGCGCGATGCCGGATGTGCATCGGATCTTCTGGTGCTGGATGGCAAGGAGGATATTCAGCTTGTCGTGAACCGTGTCGCGCCGAAAATGTTTACAAGAATGGAACTGACGGTAGATGATATTATGGATGATGTCGGTCTGCCCCTGATCGGTCTGATACCGGAGGATTCGGATGTCACCGTGGCGGCAGCAGACGGCAGCGCCCTGATTTTTGCAACGGACGGCGGTGCGGCAGAGGCCTGCCTGCGGATTTCCAGAAGACTTCGCGGAGTGCCGATGCCGCTGATGAAACTGCGATGAGGTGAAGGAATGAATATAACACTTTTAGCCCATGACAAGAAAAAAGAACTGATGGTGCAATTCTGCACCGCATATAAAAGTGTCCTTGCCAAGCATAATCTCTCCGCAACGGCAATCACCGGACGGCTGGTAGCGGAAGCGACCGGTTTGCCCATCACGCTGTTTTTGTCGCATAATCAGGGAGGGCATCAGCAGGTGGATGCGCGGATTGCCTATAACGAGATCGATCTGGTTCTGATGTTTACCGATCCGAACAGCATGGATCCGTGGGAAGATCAGCAGATTGTTCAGACCATTCACCTTTGCGATACGCATAATGTTCCGGTTGCGACGAATCTGGCTTCGGCAGAAATGCTGATTCTGGGTCTGCATCGCGGCGATCTGGACTGGCGCGAAATGGTTCGCAAAAAGCGTTCCGTATAATGAATAATGACAGTCTGAGGCACCCTCGAAAGAGGGTGCCTCACAGACTGTCGATAAAGGTCCAAACCGTCAAAAAATAGGAATGCTTTTATCCGATGTCATTCTGAGGAGCGCAGCGACGAAGAATCTTTTCTCTTTCGATACTGCGAGGATCCTTCGCTGACGCTCAGGA